>DASQUN010000410.1:0-5369 GCA_035641275.1 Candidatus Udaeobacter sp.
GGCATCGGCTGGGCTTCCGTGCTTTGCGGCGGAAGCTCAAACGCGCGACTGAGCATTTCCAGGTCAAAGCCCTCCTTGCGGATGCGAAAATCGTAATAGAGAAGAATATCCGCAATGATTCCCAGAGGCGTCAAAAAAATGCTCGTGATATTCTCGAAAGCCGGACGGACGAAGCTTCCACTGCCGGATTGTAGATCCAGGAGCTTAGAGAGACTGCCGACACCAAAGCCCAATAACCACTGCAGCGCGCTAACGACTACCAGCACCGCAAACACCTTTCCACGATTGCCTTTGACGAGCTCCCAGCTGCGCTTTAGACCGGCTGTGGCTTTCCGCCCTTCGATCAGAACCACGGGGACCACGAGCGAATAGGAAAGGGACCAAAGGATTCCGGGAACGATGAAAAGCAGAAATCCGATGAATACCCATAGCGATACTAAAAGCTGGGCGATCGAGAGTCCCCATAGGCTCTTTAAAACGTGCCTCAACGCCTGGCCGATCGTCACTTCATGACCGAGATAGCGCTCGCTGATGGCGTAGGTACCGGCTCCCGTCGCTATCGGCAAAGCCACGCTGGCCCACAAAAGGATAAACAGAACTTCCGACAAAATCGTAGCTATGCTTGCCCCGGGTGATCCGGTGCTTCCCCTCATTCCGGCTTTCATGAGGAGCATCGTGGCATACAGCGGTACATAGGCTGCAGCCGCGATTCCGAGCATCAAAGAAAAATTTGCGCCGTAAAGTCGAAAGGCGCGGTCGAGCAGCGCTCCCGTCGTCATCGCCTCGAATCGCGGCATTTTAGCGGAATCCATGGATTCTCATCTTTCGGGACGCTTTAGAACTTGACCAGTGACTTACGAAGGAGCTCATAAGTAAGGTGCCACGCAGCGACCGAGGCCGAGTCATGGAGAGCGCGGGCACACGAACGTGAAGGTGGCGTTCAGGTCGGGACTGTTGGAATAGCCACCCTTGGAGAGAACGGGGCGGCGGCCTACAAGCCACAGACCCATTGATCGTGCTCGGAAGGGCTCCGGCCTCGGTCGAATAGATGTCACGTGTCCACATACTGATGAACTCATTAATAACAACGCTTCGATCCGGCCAAATGCATAACAACTTGACAAGGTTTTTTACCGGACCGCTCGCCTCATTGGTACAGTGAGGCTCTTCGCCTCAAGCCAGACATAATCGCGGTCTCTCGCAGATAAGCGTTCATTTAGCGACGCGAATGGACCAGCTCCCCGAGTTGCTTCCCGCGTTCCATATACCGCGGATCGCGTTGCGAGCGGCGGCTTCAAAAAGTTCAGCAAAGCGCGAGCCCCGGCCTTGGGGGAGGTCCGCCGTCCAACTCCCGGCGATTTCACCTGGCTGGCCGTCTCGAGTTGCGCGCCACACGCCGCTCCAGCCGGTAGCAAATTTTTGCGCGGACCAAGTTCCGCGCGCAGCAACCGTTCCCGCACCGTCCCGTAATGTCCATGTCCCGGAGGCTTTATCCGCGGATGGTCCAGGTGCGACAGTCCAGGTGCCATCGAAAGTGCGCCCGCTGTTGGTTCGGGCGCTCCAGGTGGAGACTTGCTGTTCTTTAAAGGTTTGCTTGACTTGTTCACTTAACGTCACCTGCGCCGCGTGTACCCAGCCTACCACTCCTTGGCGCGTCCTGACCAAATACCAGGTTTCTTGCCCTATCGCTTCAGCGAGCGGGGTAAGCTCTTCGCCTTTTTGCAATTTCGCGATGGGGATGGCCCCAACATCCTGCTGGGCGTATAGATCGCCGCCTGATTCCCCAACCGTTAGTCCAGGCATGCTATCGGCTGCAGAACCTAGCGAAGGAGAAAAAAACAACAAGAGCCAAAACCAGATGAACGGACATAAATTGCGCTTTATTGTGCCGGTTACCATCTTTGCGCTCCCAAACCCTCTTCGCATCACCGATCGGGATCTCTCCCGAGTGAAAGTGATTGAAGTCGGGAAATGTATGAGCCACGTTAAGGAATTCACAGCTTAAGAGATCACCTAACCGATGTAAAGTAAAATGTGCGAGGGCGACAACGTCACTGAGAGATCAAAAAAGGCGAGGATTGAATACCACGCGGCCCGAACTCCTGGTTCGAAAGGGGCGGCGCTGCGCCGCTGGAAATCTCCCAGGGGGTGGGTAATCAAAATACAGAACAAAACGCTTAACCGGCCGGCATTAGAGCGTCGATACTGAATCGAATCGATTCGAGCGTTCGTATGGCGACAACTCCGGACCGTTTGGACCGCTAGCGGTCCAGCGTAACGGCATGAATGTCGCTGCTACGAAATTCCCGCGGGTCCATTGCCTTCCATGATTTCGATCTCGTCCGCAAACGCGTACATGGACGGCCCGCTATCCCACTGGACTAGGACCAATCGTCTGCCCAGGTTTTCTACTTCGTAAGTGATGGTACCCTCATCACCAGGTTGTATTATGGCTGTATGGCTGTGGAGAACACTTTTTGCGCGACAACGAATACCAGATTTTCTCGTTTCGATCACAGTCCAGGCCTCTCGCTAAGCGCTGCTAGCTGGAGTGGCGACCGGCAGGTGCTATCGGTTCAGGGACTGGGATTGGAGGTAGAGGTAGAGGAGATCGGAGTCAGAATCGTTGCAAAATGAAACTGACAGTCAAGCAGCTAACGCCGGTCTTTTTCGACTTAAGCAAAGTATAGATAGCGAACCCTGGCAGTTCAACCCGTGTGGATCACCACGCGGACTCACTGGGCCTGGTGCGGATGATTCACGGAGAATAACCGGCGACGGCTATCGAGGAAACGGCGTTTTTTGGATCCGGTTCGAGACGCCGTAGAATGCCGCAAAGGAGATCAATACCTTCGAGCAAGAATGTTCGTTCAAACCGAAAGCCGTTCCCAATCGGCATTGGACGCATCCGTGGCAATTTGTAGTCCGCCGTCGGAACCTGCAAAGATGGGGTCCTTGACGACGGTGGTTCGACCTCCGCCTAGTTCCAATAATGCCTTGTTAAGAGCCTCGGTCAAGCCGGTAATAAGCGAGCTGCCGCCCGCCAAAATCACATTGTGGCGCACCTTGTCCTGATATTCCGGTTCAACCCGAGTAATTAGATCGATCACAGTCTCGCAAATCGGGGGAAGAATGCTTTCGCACGCGGTGCGCATCTCGTTGGTAATGTCCAATTCGCTTGCCTTTCCCTTGACTGGCACGGTGACCAACACGCGATTTTTGGGTTCTCCGACGAAACTCGATTTTTCCTTCCATTCACGGATCATGTGAATCGAAAACTGAGCTTCCGGATGGCGCTCGCGAATGAGTTTGGCCAGCTGTTCATCGACCCAATCGCCGGCATTGGGCAATGTCCGCTGATCCTCTTCGGTGGGGTATCGGCCTTGCATGACACAAAAATCGGCGGTTCCGGCGCCAATATCGACAATCATCGAGTGCAGTAAGGCTTCCAATCCATAGGCCACCGCAAAAGGTTCGGACACTAACATCACGCTATCGGCGATTCCATCCATGACGCTGCGCAGGTGCTGTTTACTCACGCGAAATGCTTCAGCGGGCACGCCGATAACAGCGCGCACCTTCGGCCGGCTCTTGCCCTTGTGTTTCATGCCGCCAAGGGCCATTAAGCAGCGCAACAACTCCCGGACCGCTTGCTCATCCTTGTCGGATCCTTCCTTAATAAGCCCACGCTCAAGCGGTCTTCGAAGATCCAACATGGCGCGATTATCCAGCGCCTCACGACCGATGAGGACCGGTTTCTTTATCAACTTGCGCGCCACTAAATCCACCGGCCACCCCACATAGCTGTCGATAACGTGACGTTCACCATTGGAAGCTGAAATCGAGCTTCGAGAGGTTCCGAGATCTATTCCCACACACAGGGTTTCGTCCGTTTCTTCCATCAATCAGCTACCTTTTTTCACGGAACCATTGAGGTTCTCTGCATAAGAGCGAATGCCCTTTGCCAGCGCCAGAGCGATCTTTTCCCGATAATCTTCGCTTGTCAACAACTTAACTTCATCCTCGTTCGAAAGACATGAGACTTCGACGAGTATCGCGGGCATCTCGGTGCCGACCAGAACGATAAATGGCGCGGTCTTCACTCCTCGATTTTCCAACACCGGGTTGATCTCTCTTAGCGAGTAATAAAGTTCAGTATGAATGATTTCGGCAAGCCTGCGCGACTCATCCCGCCGCGTATGGATATAGATGTTTTCCAAGAGCTGGCGATAATCCGACAAAGAATAACCCGATTCCCGGTTTTCAAGGCTCGCGAGCTTTATGGTGGCCGGGTCGTCGGTCGGGCCGACGAAATAGGTTTCCAGGGGGCGAATTTGGCGCGGCTCCATCCAATTGACATGAATCGAAACAAAAAGGTCGGCGCTGTTCGCATTGGCGAAAGCAACCCGCTTGTCGAGCGAGATCCCATGATCCGACTGCCGAGTCATCATCACCTCGAAGTGCTTTTGCATCAGTCGGCGCAGCCGCAGACCGATATCCAAAGTAATCTCTTTCTCCGCCACACCGGATTCGGAAATCGCCCCGGTTTGCTTACCGCCATGGCCCGGATCAATCACGATTCTTCTAATCGACAGAGGAAATACGGCTCGGTTCATGGGTCGCGGTGCTGACGCGGGTATTTCCGGTTTTATCGTGGTCTCCGCGACCGCGCTTGGCGTGACCGCCTCTATCAGTTTTGAACTGCCCGGTGACGAGGAATTTCCCCTTAAGACAACGTGCAACGGCAACGCAAGGTAGACGAGTCCCGTAACGGACAAGGCTCCCCATAGCCACAGGGGAGGAGAAAATATCCGCCGGCCCCGCGGAGCCGGTCTAAACCTGGTTACCGGCCCTACCCGGATATTGTTTTGGACTGCCTCCCGAATAAGACGGAGCTTGGTTTGCTGCTTGCTTTCCATGGAACTGAGCCGGCTATATTACCACTTCGCGACAAAATAAAAAATTCTAAATTTCCGCGTGTCATTAGTTACAAAGCCTGGAGCTTCTGGCGCGGATGGGTCCGGAACTGGGGCCAATTGCCGGGCAAACGCCCGGTATCGGGGCGCGATTCGACGCCGGCTGCGACGTGCCGGGATGCGCGCAGCTTGGACTGACGATCAGACGGTACCGGCTTTAGCCTCCACGTCTTTGTTTTCCATCCGGTTCAGCACGCTGTGCTGCCTCCCATAGCCGAAGTAAATGGCAAAACCGAGCAACAGCCAGATCGACAAGCGCAGCCAGTTTTCCGCCGGCAGTGAGAACATCAACAGAAGACAGAAGGCGATGCCGAGAACGGGAACGACCGGAACAAACGGGCAGCGAAAGGGACGCACGGCATCCGGATCGCGACGCCGCATGATGAGAACCGC
>DASQUN010000411.1:0-2279 GCA_035641275.1 Candidatus Udaeobacter sp.
GAGGTCCACTTTCGGGGGAATCGTATTGCAAGCTGCTCTTTTCGCTAACTAAGCAGGAACTCCGTAACCACGCGGTGGAATTCTTCGGTCTCTTCGATTTGCGGTTCGTGCGCTGAATGCTTAAAGCGGTGTACTTTGGAACCGGGAACAATCTTCTGGAATTCCACGTCCCAGTTTTTCTGATTCAATGTATCATGCTCACAGGACATGATCAGGAGCGGAACGTGAAGCTGAGAGAGTCTCGTGACGAATTCTTCCCTTATCGATCGTGCCTGATGGACCGGGCTTCTGAGGCGAGCGGCTGACAGCGCTTCCCAGGCGCCGGGGATTATCGAGCTTTCGTACCGTTCTTGAATATGCTCTTGCGCTTGCCACTTCGGATCGTGGTAAAGCAGCGCCACGACTTTTTTCATGTTTTCGACAGACGGCGTGTAGTTTTCCAGATCGGCCTGAAAGTTGGTCTTGAAAACGCTCGCATTGCCACAGATGGTAACCATTTTCTCTATTTGAAAAGGAGTGGGATCCATGACTGCAGCACGAAGAATTGTCCCACCACCACTCGAGCTTCCGACGAAATACGCTTTCGTTATACCGACAATCTCGAGGAGTCGTTTGATGTGTCTAATTCTATGGCCGGCCGGATCTGAAAAATTATAGATTTTGTCGGTGCCACCCCAGCCGAGCATATCCGGTGCGATCACGTGAAATTTTGTGGCGAAAAATTCGACGTTGTGCCGCCACGTAATCTCGGCTGACGCACCATACTCGCCGCCGTGTAACAGAACCAAGGCGGGGCCTTCCCCGGATTCCAAAAAATGTGTCTTGATGTCGGCGACGAATATCGTGCGGTGGTGATAGGCAGCCATAGAGCCGAGATTGGAAGTTTAAAGGAAGGCCACGCCGCCGTCGACGGCGACCGTTTGACCCGTCATAAAATCGCTGAGCGGTGACGAGAGAAAAAGAACGGTTCCAACCAAATCCTGCGGCATCTGAACCCGTTTCAGCGCGCGGTCGCTGAGGCGAGCCTGGCGCATCTTGATAATATCTTCGGTCGGATTCTCTTCGGACAAAGTCGAGCCGGGAGCAATGGCGTTGACGTTGATGTTGTCCTCGCCAACCTCACGGGCAAGCGTGCGGGTAAAACCGATGACGCCCGCCTTCGACGTGACGTAGTGAATACGTCCGGGGCTGCCATTCAAAGCCGTACCGGAGGAGATGTTTACGATTTTCCCAGATTTTTGCTTGCGCATGGTTGGCAGTACGGCGCGGCAGCAAAAAAACAGCCCTTTCAGATTCACCGCCATCATACGATCCCACTCCGCCGGATCGATCGAGTCGATGCCACCCCGATTCATCGGAATGGTGGCGAAGATCGCCGCATTGTTAACCAGGATATCGATACCGCCAAATTCGTCCAAAATTGTTTTCACCATCAGTTGTGTCGACGCTTCATTGGCTACGTCAACCTTGATCGACAGCGATTTGGCATCTGTCTGCGTATTGACTTCCTTTGCCACTTTCAAAGCCGCCGGCTCATCAATGTCCGCGACTACAACCTTGGCGCCCGCGCCACCGAAGCCCAAACAGTAGACCCGGCCAATTCCATGGCCGCCACCGGTTACGATTGCCACTTTGTCCTTAAGTCCTTCGATCATTGAAGCTCCTCCTCGAGCGAGTTGCGATAAAAATAGACCCTAACTTTGAGAGGTGTCAAGACAAAACGGGTTGGAGTAGTGGAGCCGTGGAGTAAGCGATGAAAGACAAACCCAACGGCGAATCAACCATGAGATTCGTGCTACCAACGCTTTCTACCCAAAATCAGTGTTTGCATCAGGGTTGTAAACCCTTAAAATGAGTCTCGTGTCAGATTCGACAAACAAGCCGGAGATCGACTCAGGGAAAGCCGAGACATTTGCCGCCCGGTTGTTAAGCGCGCTCAACGACGGCGCTTTGTGTCTCATGATTGCCGTCGGCCACCGGGTCGGTCTGTTCGATGCCATGCGGGAACTTTCTCCAGCGAGCTCCGATGAAATCTCGCGCCATGCCGGACTCAACGAGCGTTATGTGCGTGAATGGCTCGGCGCGATGGTCACCGGCCGTGTAGTCGAGGTCAATCCTGAGTCCAATCGCTATTTGCTTCCTCCAGAACATGGGGCGTTTCTAACGCGTGCGGCCGGAGCGGATAATATCGCTGTTTTCACCCAGTACATTGGTCTGCTCGGTGGCGTTGAGGACGACATCGTCGAATGCTTCAAGAATGGCGGCGGCGTACCCTATGC
>DASQUN010000412.1:0-2724 GCA_035641275.1 Candidatus Udaeobacter sp.
GGCGTCGAATCCGCCGTTCGAATTTACTCCCATGTCGCGCGCACCGCGAAAATTCGGCGAGCGGTCCGGACTCATCAGGATCTTCTGGATATCGGTAAGCTCGCGCTCTTGATAGAAAACTTCGAGGACCGGCTGCGGCGCCACCCGCTTCAACAATTTGGCGAACAAAAAGGCTTCTTCATTGGTGTTTCTGCCTGAGAGGACTCCCGCCATCACCGCCGTCGAGCGTAATCCGGTGACTACCGCCTGCAGGGCCTGCTCCCAGGTGGCGGGGACGAGACCGCCTTCCTGGCGAATCAAGGGCGCGGTTAACCGTTCGCCGCCGGTGAGATCGTGAAAGCAGTAGCGCCCTTCATCACAGAGCCAGTGGCTGTTGACGGATTCGTTCACCCGCGGTTTGAAGCGCGCGATGCGGTTCTGATACGTTTCCACGCTGATGTTGCAGCCGGTGCTGCAGCCGGGACAGATCGACGGCGTCTTTTGCAGGTACCAGACGCGCACTTTGAAGCGAAAATCGCGGTCCGTCAGGGCGCCGACAGGACAGATGTCATTGACGTTGGCGGAAAGTGGATTATCGAGCACCGTATCCGGAAAGAGCGCGATGGTCGAATGATCGCCGCGATTGACGACCGCCAGTTCGTTCGTGCGCGTGATTTCCTGGAGGAAACGGACGCAGCGGGTGCATTTGATGCAGCGCTCGCCGTCGAAGACCACGTTAGGCCCGAAGATTTCCCGTTTCCGGTCGTGTTCCTTTCTCGCATCGAAGCGGCTCGCCTGCAGATCATGGCTCATGTAATAATCTTGCAGCCAGCATTCCCCCGCCTGGTCACAGATCGGACAATCCAACGGATGGTTGACGAGCAGAAACTCCATCACCGCCTTCCGGATCGCCAGAACTTTGGGGCTTTGAGTCAACACCGACATCCCTTCGGCGACCTGGGTGTTGCAGGCGATCTGGAGCTTAGGCATCTTCTCGATCTCGACGAGACAAATGCGGCAGTTACCGGCGATGGAAAGCTTCGGATGATAACAATAGTAAGGAATAGTGATTCCCACGTCGGCCGCCGCCTGGATGACGGTCTTGCCCTTGGCGGTGGTGATCTCCTGGCCGTCAATGGTGAGCTTGATGGGATCCATAAAACTAACTGCCTCGAGGATTGAAGATAGATGATAGAAGATCGCTATCCTCAATCCTCCATTCTCGATCTTCAGTCTTTATTGCGCTCTCACGGTGCAGCGCTTCTGCGCTATGTGCTCCTCAAACTCTTCCCGGTACTTTTTTATGAACGCCGCCGCCGGCATGGCCGCGGCATCTCCAAAGGGACAAATCGTGTTGCCCATGATGTTGCTGCTGACGTTGAGAATCAAATCGAGATCGCCGCTTCTGCCCGCGCCCGTCTCGATCCGGTGGAAAACTTTTTCCATCCAGTGACAGCCCTCGCGGCAGGGGCTGCATTGGCCGCAGGATTCATGAGCGAAGAAGCGCGCGAGGTTCCAGGCGGCGCGGACCATGCAAGTGGTTTCGTCCATCACAATAACACCGCCCGAGCCAAGCAGACTTCCGGCGGCTTGGACCGATTCGTAATCGAGGGTCACGTTCTCGAGCTCGGCCGGACGCAGCACCGGCATCGATCCGCCGCCGGGAATGACGCCTTTGAGCTGTCTGCCGTTGGGCACGCCGCCGCAGTCTTCCTCAAGAAATTTGACGAACGGATAACCCATCTCCACTTCGTAAACGCCGGGTTTGCTGACATGGCCGCTTACGCTGAAGAGCTTCGTGCCTTTGCTCTTTTCTGTTCCCATAGCGGCATAGGCCGAGGCGCCGTGCTGGAGAATCCACGGAAGCGCCGCCAGGGTCTCGACGTTATTGACCACCGTGGGGCAGCCGAAAAGCCCATGAGTCGCCGGAAAAGGCGGCTTAACCTTCGGCCAACCTCTGCCCCCTTCCAGTGACGACAGCAACGCCGTCTCTTCGCCACAGATATAGGCGCCTGCTCCCCGGTGCACGATCAGATCCAAATCGTAGCCCGACCCCAATATATTTTTTCCTATGTAACCAGACTGAGCTGCTTCATCGACCGCCTGCTCGAGCCTTTGAGCGCCGAAGGCGAGCTCACCGCGGATGTAGATGAAGGCCGTGTGCGATTTAACCGCGTACGCGGCAATGAGCGTCCCTTCGATAATCGCGTGCGGATCTTTTTCGATGAGTAATCGATCTTTGAAGGTGCCGGGCTCGCTCTCGTCCGCGTTACAAACAAGATACTTGGGTTTTGGGCTATCTTTGGGAACGAAACTCCACTTCATGCCGGTCGGAAAGCCGGCGCCGCCCCGGCCCCGCAAGCCCGAGGCTTTGACTTCCTCGACCAACTGCTGCGGGGTCATGGCCGCTAATACCTTCTCCCATGCGCCGTAGCCGCCACGCGATTTGTACACCGCCAGCGTATGCGAGTCGGGAATCTCGATATTGCGCAACAAAATCGTTTCCATATTGATCGGCGAAGACGGAGGACGGAAAACCGATGACGGTCAGCGCTCCAGTCCTCGGTCGCTATTTGAGTTCCCGCAAGATCTCGGTCACTTTACCTTCCGTCAGATCTTCGAAATAATCGTCGTTGATCTGCATCATCGGCGCCGTGCCGCAAGAGGCCAAGCACTCGACCTCTGAGAGTGTAAATTTGCCGTCGGCCGTCGTTTGCCCAACTTCGATCCCCAGCTTTTGCCCGA
>DASQUN010000413.1:0-3027 GCA_035641275.1 Candidatus Udaeobacter sp.
CTCGGTTAAATTCCTCGGGCTTCTCCGCCATAGGAAAGTGGCCGGCATGGTTCAGCTTCAGATACCGAGAATTCGGTACAGCGCGATGGATCTCCAGTTCATACTCCGGCGGTGAACCGGGATCATCCGCCCCGCGTATTAAGAGGAGCGGTGGTTTGAGAGTGCTAATGCGGTCTCTGACATCGAATTGGTCGATCACAACGAAATCATGGTACTGGCTCATTGGGCCCACCATGCAATGGCATTCGACGAGACGCTCGCGCAGGTCCGGATCAATAAACATCATGTTATGTCGCATGAGTTCGAGCCATTTCCGGTACATCTCAGCGTCCTCGCCAGCCTTAAGCCGCAGCTCCAGAGCACCCGGTGGCCGCTCCTTAGGCCGCATGGCGACAGTCATCAATACAAGCGCCTTAACCTCGTCCGGATAGTCGAGGCCATACCGGAGCGCGACGCAAGCTCCTAGGGTGAAACCGACCAGCACCAAGTCTTGCTGTTTACCTTTGGACCATAACCAGCCCCTCAACCATTCCGTGTATCGTTCCACGTTCGGACATGGTTTTCCTTCCAGATGTCCAGGCAACGTAGGTGCGAGACTGCCCGGATAATGTTCGAGCTGATGGACAAACGATTCCGCACATCCTCCCGCTCCGGGTCCATGAATGAAAACCAATTGGTTCATTTTCCCTCCAGACCAAAGAGGTAATCAGAGGCCGGATTGATAAAGCCAAGCTGTTATCAACCGACGTTGAAGGGCTAGTAATACAGTCGCGCGCGAGCCGTCAAGAGCTGGCCAGAAAGAAAAATACTGCTTGTCGGCGATGCGGTGGTCGCCGATCCACCTGGGCGATGTAAGCTTTTACTGGAAAAGGTGTTGGACGGTCCTCGCGCCTACGCGAGAGTGTGTATGGACTTCTTGCTCTCGACTTCGATAACCCTATTGGTCGGCGATGGAGAGCTGATTCCCCATCTTGCTAAGGAGCGGCTGCGCGAACTGGTGGATACTTTTCCTAAAGTAAAGACAAAGTTCAGCCGCTCAGCTCTTTAGCCGATAACCCGTCCCGAAAATCCATCCCACTATTGCCAAGCAGATCAGAAAAAAGCCCAGCGTCATTGCCAGGCTCGCTCCTACGCCTACGTCGGCCGATTCGTAGAAACTCCAGCGGAAACCACTGATAAGATAAACGACCGGGTTGAACAGCGTGATCATGCGCCACGCCGGCGGCAGCATGTCGATCGAATAGAACGCGCCGCCCAGAAAGGTCAATGGCGTCACAATCAGCATGGGGATAAACTGCAACTGCTCGAAGCCGTTCGCCCAGATGCCGATGATGAAACCGAACAGGCTGAAAGTCGTTGCCGTCAGTACCAAAAAAGCGATCATCCAGACCGGGTGCAAAATTTTGATCGGCACAAACAGTGATGCCGTGCCTAGGATGATCAAGCCCAGAATGATCGACTTGGTCGCCGCAGCGCCGACGTAGCCGAGGACAATTTCTAGAAAAGAAACCGGCGCGGACAACAGCTCATAGATCGTCCCGGTAAACTTGGGAAAGTAGATACCGAACGAGGCGTTGGAAATGCTCTCGGTGAACAGCGACAGCATGATAAGTCCCGGCACGATGAAGGCGCCATAAGGCACGCCGTCCACCTCGGACATGCGCGAGCCGATCGCCGCGCCGAAGACCACGAAATAAAGCGAGGTAGTGATCACGGGCGTCACCAGGCTCTGCCAGAGCGTGCGCAGGGCCCGCGCCATCTCGAACTTGTAGATGGCCCAGACCGCGAATCGATTGAATGCTAATGTGTTCGCTGCGGAGCTCATTTGCGGTCGCTCACGAGGCTGACGAAGATGTCTTCAAGCGAACTTTGGCTCGTGTTCAGGTCCTTGAACTCAATGCCGAGTTCGCTCAACCGCTTGATCAAGGTTGGAACGTCCGTGCGTTCCTCGTTGCCATCAAAGGTATATTCCAGCTCGTGCCCGGCCGCCTTGAGCGCGAGTCGCCAGTCGCTCAGCTCCAGAGGAATCGATGCCAGCGGTTCCAGCAGGCTAAGCGTCAGCTGTTTCTTGCCGAGCTTTTTCATCAGCTTGACTTTGTCCTCGACCACGATCAACTCGCCCTTGTGAATCACGCCGATTCGATCCGCCATCTCCTCCGCCTCATCGATGTAGTGGGTGGTCAGGATGATCGTTACACCGCCTTCGCGCAGGCGCCGCACCAGCGCCCACATATCGCGGCGCAGCTCCACGTCGACCCCCGCTGTTGGCTCGTCGAGGAACAGGATCTGGGGCTCATGCCCCAGGGCTTTGGCGATCAGCACGCGGCGCTTCATGCCGCCCGAAAGCGTCATGATTTTGTCGTCGCGCTTCTCCCATAGCGATAGATCGCGGAGTACTTTTTCGATGTGCGCTGGATTCGCCGCGCGCCCGAACAGTCCTCGGCTGAAGCTCGCCGTCGCCCACACGGTCTCGAACATATCCGTGGTAAGCTCCTGCGGCACGAGGCCGATCTTCGACCGTGCAGCGCGATATTCGCGCACGATGTCATGGCCATCGACAAGGACCACTCCGGACGTCGGCGTGACTATGCCGCAGACGATGTTAATCAATGTCGTCTTCCCCGCGCCGTTGGGACCCAGCAGAGCAAAGATTTCGCCCTTGCGGATGTCGAGGTCGATCCGTTTCAACGCCTGAAGGCCCGAAGCGTAGGTCTTGGCGAGGTTCGAGATAGAAATAATTGGACGCATCGGCGTTTGTACCGTTGCGCGTGCCGCACCCGATCCCATCGGCGACGCGCTCAAATATTGCTTGTTCGCGTGGAGCTGGTGCGTGAGCCGTACGGATTCGACAAGCATTTGCCGCTGGTTTTCTTTAGCGATCTCGTCGACGGCCGCTTCGTCATGATGAACCAGCAACAGGTATTTCATCTCTCTCCTGAATAAAGTTAAGGCGCCACGCTAACCATCCATCCGACGCCGAAGCGATCGGCGACCATGCCAAAGCGCGGCGACCAGAACGTCTTGGCG
>DASQUN010000414.1:0-3177 GCA_035641275.1 Candidatus Udaeobacter sp.
GATAGACTGTACACGTTGCCGCCTGCGGGTGCCGACAAAACCCTCGTTCATCAACCTCAGTATTTCCTCGTCACAACACCGCGCTGACGCTCGGGACGCCCGAAATACCTGTGATATTCGCGCGGCGGGAAGGCGTGGCAACATCGAGTTGCAATGCGGATTTTCCGTGTTATGGTTTTTAAAGACAAGAAATCATGTGATTCGACAGGCGCTTCTGCGTTTGAAGTCTAACGGAATAGATCCGTCCGTTCTCACCTGAGCCGCTCCGCGGTTCCGTCATCTATTTCTAGGTTCCGTGACCAGATAGCACCTGTTGCCGCTTCGGCTCGCAACATCGAGGGAGGAGGGCGGAACGTGATTGACACAAAGAGAAAGGGAATTCGTTGTCACGCAAAAAAAGTGATCCGTGATCACGGAATAACTATTGAGCCTGATAACCAGGGCACTATTGTTTACGAAATTGAAGATCTGGAGCGACAACTGATTCTAGTAGAATGGGATGGCGGTCCGTCCCTATACGTGTTTCCCGGCGAAATCGAAATCACCAGCGCGCGTGAGCCACGACGGCATGAAACCGGCAATAGCCATTGATAGCGGCGTGACCGATTGCAAAAATAAATGACTGCCCGGAAGCGGCTGTCTTTACAAAGGTCGGACCTGAGCAGACAGCTTAAATCAAAAAATATGAAGAAGGTAACCGAATATGGAAACGAATCTACGTGAGAAAGCGCTTTTAGAGATGCTCCGGCAGGCAGAGCCCGAGCTACGCGAAAAATATGGCGATGACTCAGCGGTTCAAATCCTGGACGAAGTATTGTATCCGATTGCAGAAAAGCTGATTGAAAAGGACGCGCTTTCGTCAGAGCATGCCACAGCCAATAGCCCCACCGTGGAACCAACGCGCACGATAACGTATAACGAGCGCCTTGAGCAAATTCTCGCTACGCCCATAGAGGAAATGGTAAACGAAGACGTGCTTAAATTGATCGCCAATGTGCTCGATATGTGCATCGATGAGCTTGACGAGTCTACAACAGACGAGGAACGTGTTCATACGCTTGACCGGGCGCTCAAGTCTATGGTCGCAGTGGGGCGCTGGTCCGTTCTGCAATAAGCACCCGCGATTACCTGGGTCGAAGAATTCACACCAGCGACAAATGTAGATTCGCGAGTTAGGCGCTCAAAGGAATCAACATGAACAATCTCGAACTTAAGCAAGTGCCGGTGGCAAAGACCGGGATGCTCATCCGCAGGCCGGTGGCGGAGGTGTTTGCCGCCTCCATTGACCCCAACATCACGACAAAGTTCTGGTTTACGAAGAGCAGTGGTCGGCTCGAAGTCGGCCAGCAGGTCAAATGGGAATGGGAAATGTATGGCGCTTCCACCCAAGTGATCGCAAAAGTCATCGAACCGAACAAGCGCATCGTTATCGAGTGGGATGGATACAGTGGCCGCACGACCGTGGAATGGAAGTTTGCGTCCCAAAAGGATGGCACAACCTTCATCAGCATCACGGAGTCGGGCTGGACCGGTGACGGGGACGACCTTGTCAAATATGTGTCTAACTCGACTCAAGGGTTCACTTGGACGCTCGCGGGTCTCAAAGCGCTTCTGGAGCACAACGTCAGATTGAATCTCGTAGCGGATCGTTTCCCCAAAGGGCCAGAAGAACCTTACCCCGATCAATGAATCCAGTGTGTCTCTGGCAAGCGCCTCACCATGCGCTGCAGCGAACCCGGCCGTCGCGCTCTGGTTGCAATCCACGCGTCCCGCGGGCCGGGTCGCTGTCGATATGTACTCCGCGCCGCCATGCCGATCATTGGAGGTTTGACTATGTCCAAGAACATTTCAAAGCTACCGCGCGGGAAAAAGCAAATACCGATCGACATCGTCCGGATCAGGTTGCGTAATCACGTCGAGCTTGTCCTCGCATCCAATAACGAGGTGATGATTAGGATGATCGAGGGGTTTTTTAGCGAGATGACCGACCGGCTCGTCCGGGACACACGGAGCGAGCGCCCGAAAGCCGCGGTCATACCGATCCGACCAAAAGAGAAAGAAGATTAAAATGATTTGGCAATAGTCAACCGAGATTAGGCCTTACGTTTCCTGCATAACCAGCTGATCTAAGCTTCCCACCCGTATCTTCCCGTTAGCTTTACGAAATGACAGTCGCCCAGATACTCTTCTCGAATTCCTGCTCTGTCTTTGCGAATGCGCACCAGAGTTTGAAGCTCTTCCTCGCCCATCGGGAATACGAGATAGCCGGGTATCTTTAATTGTTCAACAAGCGGGCGGGGGATACAGGGTGCAGCAGCGGAAATGAGAACTGTGTCGTAAGGAGAATGCTCCTCCCAGCCAAGAGTTCCGTCACCGACCAGAAGCGACACATTCTTGTAGCCCAGGCTCCTTAAGAGGATACGCGCTTTCAAGGCAAGCCCTTCCACCACCTCAACAGAAAAAACCTCGGCGCATAGCTCACTCAGGACTGCCGCCGCATAACCCGAGCCGGTTCCTACTTCAAGCACGCTTTCAGTTCCTTTGAGTTCAAGCGCCTCGACCATAAGCGCTACGATATAAGGTTGCGAGATGGTCTGGTTCGCGCCGATGGGCAGCGGATGATCTTCATACGCATGGTCCCACAATTCGCTTTCAAGAAACAAGTGACGAGGTACCTTAGCCATCGCCCGAAGCACTCGAGCGTCCTTTATCCCCCTGCTGACAAGTTGTTCCTCTACCATGCGTTCCCGTGCCTGGGCGTAATCGTTAGTCATTAGAGTGTTCCGGACTTCATCCTATGTCCACAGAAAAATACTATCCACAGAGTCAAGCATGCCGATTCCTTAACGCCGGGTCAACTCACCCTTAATCTCAGAGCCTTGCCTGCCTGAGGTGCCCTTAATGTATGAGTCATACTCGGCGTAGGTCCTGCGCGAGTTCTATCAGGTGGCCGTCAGGATCGCGCACGTAAGCGGTCCGTTGCCCCCAGACCCGATCCGTCGGCGGCACGGCCGGGAGAGCGCCGCGCGCAACCAAATCGTTAAACGCAGCATCCACGTCAGCCACCTTAAAGCCGATCTCGAATCCCGGCGCGTGTGCGGTGGGCGCGCCTAAAGATATGCCCAAGATGTCTGTCATGGCGCGCCGGGTGTAAAGGGCAAGACGTGTGCTGCCGGT
>DASQUN010000415.1:0-19913 GCA_035641275.1 Candidatus Udaeobacter sp.
GTAAGATACCATCGTTGTGACTTTGCCGAATCCCAACGTGTGCATGCCGCCTTGGCCTTTGGTCGTGCTGTTGATAATGAGCCCGACTCGCGGAGCCCAACTGGATAGTTCCGGCTCAGGGATTGCCTGCGCATTCCACCCAACCTTGCGAATCTCGGCCGCCAGAGCTTTCGCCGTCTCGAGGGTACGATTACATATCAGGAGTTCGCCGCCGGCCAAAAGGCCGGCGACGTGAAAAGCGATGGCGCGGCCGGCTCCGCCGGCACCTAGGAGTAGAACATTCATTCCTTCCAGAGAGGGCACGAAAGGTGCTTTGTCCGGTTGAGGCTTGAGAATGCTCCGGACAAATCCTTCGCCGTCGGTATTGTAACCGGTGAGACGTCCGCTGTTCGTTCGGACGATTGTATTGACGGCTTGGATGCGGGCAGCGGCCGGGTCGAGTTCGTCGAGGTAATCCAGTATTTTGAGCTTATGCGGAACGGTAACGTTGATTCCGAGCATCCGCTCGGAATCACGCATTGCCGATGCCAGATCTTTTAGACGCCTTTGCTCGATGTCGAATGGCAAGTAGATAGCGTCCATTCCCAGCACGCGAAATGCTCGGTTCCATAACGCGGGACTCTTGGAATATTGCGACGGTGCCTCGCCGATCACGCCTGTGATACGTCGATCGCCGATGGCCGTCGGGTCCAACGGATTGGTGATACAAGCCTGCACTGCGGCGATGTCGTTTTGCCGTCCCATCGAGTAGCTCCGCAATAGCCAACAGTTACACAGCAAGCCCGAATCTCGCAACTCGGGAGCGTACGGAGGCAGTCAAAGGCGTCTAGTGAACGGGTTTAATCGCTAGCTTGTCTTCAGAATAGCAGAGCAGGGATTTCTTATCATTGATCTCGGTTTCAAGAACGACCTCACGTCCCCACAACTGCCGGAGGTACTGTAGGGTCTTCTCGGCGTATTCAATCTGCAGGTCGCGGCCATCGTGATAGTGCCTGAGAAAAAGGCTACGGTTATTGTTATAATCGGCGTCTTCGACCTTGATGACCGGAATAGTTCCCGTGCCGACGTTTTGGATTAATGTTTCTTTGATTGCCTGCCAGCTCTCTTCGTCGGCAACGCGGCTTACGACTTTTTCGTTACCACGCGCCTGGTATTCAAAGAGATTGAGTTCGCGAACCAGCTCTTCGGTAAGGTAGCGCCGGAGAAACGAGCTGTCCCGCTCCACTTCGCGAACCTCCATAAGCTTTTCCTTGGCACTTTTCTTCTTCGGTCCGAATTCCCTTTCTTCCTCCGGACTGGGATGGTTCCAGCGTTTTTCTATGTCTTCCCAGACTTTCATGCCCACATGATACGGATTGATTCCGCCTGGGGTGGGACTGAGCACTTGCGTGTGACGAACGAAGAATTCCAGTCTCAAGTTTTGAGGCAGATCGAGAGCTTCAAGGATACGCTTGTGCCAAAAACTTGCCCATCCTTCATTCATGATCTTGGTTTCAATCTGAGGAATAAAGTACTGGGCTTGTTCATGGACGACCGTCAGGAGATCCTTCTCCCAATCGGCCAACTGCGGATTGTGTTCGCGGATGAAGAGCAAAATGTCCTCTTCCGGATACAACGGAAGCTTGTCCAGGTCGGGCGATACCCAATCCTTCCGTCGATGGATTGACTGAAAAGGGTCAGGCGAGGGCTGCGAATCTTGAAGCTTGGTTTGTCTTTGTTCCGCTTCCGTTTGCTTACGGATGGAAAGATTGCGGCGGCACTGGAGAGATAAGGCATGGGCAGCATCCAGAATCCGTTCTACTTTTTCCAGACCGATGCTCGGATCTTCGACGTACTGGCGCACGCGATTAGCATGTGCCTTGAATGTTTCAATTGTAAATTCTGCGCGAATCGTGCGAAATGTGAAGTTATTTTTGAAAAAATCATTGTGCCCGTAGACATGGGCGATCGTCAGCACCTGCAAGGCGAGAGTATTGTCACGCATGAGATACGCGATGCAAGGATTCGAGTTGATCACCATCTCATAGGGCAGACCGCTCAGCCCGTAGTCGTAAAGCGTTTTGAGTTTTTCAAACGACTTGCCGTACGACCAATGCGGGTAATGGGAAGGCATCCCGGAGTAAACCATATAGGAGAGCATTTGCTCGTAATCACAGATCTCAAATTCCTGCGGATAGGGATCCAAACCGAAATCTTGAACCAAGTCGACGATGCGCCGGTTCCATTCTTGCAAATCTTCAATGGCGTAATTTGCGGCCATGGTCGAGGAGGCTAAGCTGCGTCGTCACGCACGCGGTCTTTCGTGAGAAATGATTTGAAAGAAGGCCAGATATCCTCTTTACGTTGAATCTGAACGGTTTGGAAGTTGGGCTCCTCGATCTGAGAGAAAAATTGAATCATGCTGCTGCCATAGTAACCGGATCCCAAAGGCTTGATCTCACCGTAGCCGAACAGGTTGGAGATCTGCGCGAGTTCCTTCGCCGCCTTAAAGGCCGCGGCATTGTCGGATTCGAAGTTATCGCCGTCAGAGCAGTGAAATGCATAGACGTTCCAAAGGGCGGGATGGTATCTTTCGTTGATAATGTCTAGCGCCTTGTTGTATCCCGACGAAATAAAGGTTCCGCCGGATTCGCCCTTGTGGAAGAATTCCTCTTCGGTGACCTCGCGCGCCTCCGTGTGGTGCGCAATGAAGACAATCTCGACATTTTGATAGCGAGTACAGAGAAAGCGGTAAAGCAAAAAGAAGAAGCTCCGTGCCAGATATTTCTTCATCGTATCCATGGAGCCGGATGTATCCATGATACAAAGGACGACAGCGTTCGATTCGCGGCGGGTCTCGGTCACCGTATGATGATATCTCAGATCATCGTTGTGAAAGGGAAAACGGCGCTCGTGCAATGCGGTGGTGTCCACCCGCTGTGAGGCTTTTTTACGCTTTACCCTCGAACGGGCGGTGCGCTTTTTGTCCAAGCGAACCCGGATGCCCTTCTTTCTGAACCCTTTTTGGCGAAACTGCCGCTCCGTCTCCATCTGACGCAGATGCTTTCGGTCGAGGTCCGGTAATTCGAGATCTTCAAACATCACTTCGACGAGTTCGTCGAGACTCACCTCAGTTTCATAATAGTCAACGCCCGCCTGATCTCCCGCCTGATGGCCGTGCTGACCGTCTTTGCCTTTGCCAACCGTTTGGCCGGGTTGTACCTCGCCGTCGCCACCTTGGCCGACCCCAGGCACGTTTTCACCGTATACAAAACGATACTCCTTCACGCCGCGAATGGGGACTTTGATGATCCGATTGTTGTCCTTACCGATGATCGATTCCTCGGCGATGATGTCGGCGATATTGTTGCGGATCGCCTCGCGAACTTTTTGACGATGGCGCAGGCGGTCCCCCGCGCTGCGGTCACTCCGCTGACCGGAAGACGGATGATAGGGACGAAAGATCGTTTCCACGTGCGGTTCAGCCGTTAAGGACGTTAGACCGTGGCCGCACTAATCCTTCCATAGATTATTGGCGGCGTATTTCAAAATCACGTCCACACAGTTAGGGCAGTAGCCGTGATCGAGAAGGCTTTTCACCATCGTGTTGTACTTTTCCGACTGCTCTTGATCCCGCATCCTGGCCTTGGTGATGACCCGGCTGAGATCCCTCACGGATGTGATCAATTTCTTTTCAATCGCTTCTTTTAACGGTTCGTAGCTTCGGTAATCGATCTTTTCACCGCGCCGGTTGGCGGCCCACAGATAAGCGATCACTTCTTGACGGAAACCGTCGGCCGCTGAGCCGATGATGGCGATTTGCTCCTCGATCGATTTCATGAAACCCTCGTCCGGAGACAACTCCTCCTTGGTGTTCCGATCCTTGACCTTGTTCTTGTTCACATAAGCTTCCGCATGGTCCAGATAGTTCTGGAACAACACCTCGGCCTGCTCTTGATAGGAGTAAACAAACGCGCGGGTAATCTCCTTTTCCAGAATTTCAAGATATTCCTTGTGTAGCGTGTCCTGGAGGGATTCCAAATATTGCTTTCGGGTATCATCCGACAGATCGGCTTCCTTAACCATATTGATCAAGGCCTCGCGAACGTTGATTGGATTGATGCAATTGCCCGCGGTGTTGTCGGAAAGAGCGTTGTCCAAAGCCTTCATGATGAACCGCGTGGAAATGCCGTTCATTCCTTCGCGCTTGGAGGACTCGCGTAATTCCTGAACGTCGACTTTTTTGGTTCTGCCTTTTTCCACGACTTCTTCGCCGTTGTAGAGACTCAGCTTCGTCATCAAGTCGCATTTGTTCGTCGGTTCGAGACGCGAAAGAATCGCGAACATGGAGGCGATTTCCAGCGTGTGGGGAGCCACGTGCGCGCGAAAGTCCGAATTGCGAATAATCTTCTGATAAATCTTTACTTCTTCTGATAGTCGCAGGTTGTAAGGCACTCGAATCACGACGATACGATCGAGAATAGCCTCATTGGTGTGATCCGCTTTGAACTTTTGCCATTCGGCCTCGTTGGAATGCGCGACGATAACGGTATCGACGTAAACCAAACCATGCCTGCCGGGGGCGGGAACCACCTTTTCCTGGGTTGCCGTGATCATGCAGTGAAGATATTCAATCTCGTTCTTAAAGACCTCGATGAACTCGACGATGCCCCGATTGCCGATATTGAGGGCACCGTTAAGCTCAAGGACCCGTGGGTCGCCTTCGGAATAGAGGTCCAACTTGGAGATGTCTTCGCTGCCGATAAGAACCGAGGTGTCCTGATTATTCGGATCGACCGGGGGCACAACGCCGATGCCGATCCGCGCGCGCTTGGAAAATTCGACCGTGCAGATGGGAAACTCTTCATACCGACCGCCAAATTCTTCTTTTAATCGATAGCGGCACACCGGGCAAAGATCCCCCTCGAGGTGAAGCCCGAGCATCTTTTCAAATTCTTTTCTTAGATGGCGAGGGATCAAATGGAGCGGTTCCTCGAACATCGGGCATCTTTCGATCGCATAGAAGGGCTCGCTGTCTTCTAAGCCGCGGTGGAGTTTCTCCACTAAGGAGCTCTTTCCTGAACCGACCGGCCCCATGAGATAGAGTACCTGCCGGCTTTCTTCGCCCTTGAGCGAGGCGGCGTGAAAGTAGCGTACGATCTGGGAGACGGTCTTCTCGATCCCGAAGAACTCATCCGAAAAGAAATCATAGAGTTTGATGGATTCGTCTTTATAAAGTCGCTTGACGTGGGGATCGGCGCTGTCTTGAATATCTCGTACGCCGATTTTCATGATGACGTCGTATAGCCGAGCATGCGCGAGTTTGGCGATGGAAGGATCTTCCTTGACCTTGTCCAGGTAGCCAAGCAGGTTGCCCTGCCAGGATCGCGTCTGATGGAGGTCACGGTCTTTCTTGATAAGCTGTTCAAATTCTTTGTTCTGTTCCATTCCAGCAGCCTCCCGTTTCGGAATTGGTTCGTACGATTGTGAACAGCCGAGCGCAAACCGAATAAGCCGTCAGAGCCGCATTCAGTAATGGCAATGTAGGATGAATTCGATTGTCCAGAATGGATGGCGAAAGCACTTTTGTTGATTCGCGCATCACCTTGATCGGCGAAAGGTCAAAAACAAGGAAACACCAGAAGCGGATTCAGAGGAGTAGGCGGTGTGGATCAAGGCTTGCACGCGACCTCCTTGTTTGTTGCCTTTCTGGGTGGGTTGGCCAATATCGCTCTCTACCGGTTAGACGAAAACTGAAACCATCCTCTTCAGTTCGCTCCGCTAGGTGTATTGAACCGCTGTTTGCCACGAAAGTCAAGGAAATTCGCAGCGGGGATAGGTTCTCGGCTGGAGACGGTCATCGCGTGGGTTATCATCGTGAAATTTGTCTGTTACAATTTGCGGAACCGAACAATAGATTCGGGTGATCCGACTAGACGGCGAAGGTTCATATTCTATGCGACAGGATTCACTTCAAATCGAGCCCGGTTTACGGTGGTACGCGATTCAAACCAAACCGAACCGAGAGAAAGAGGTTGAACGACGGCTGTCGGATCTCAATCTGGAAGCCTTCCTTCCGTGGATGCGCGCCCGACGCAGAATCGGAACTCGGTCCCGTTGGGTGTTGGTGCCGCTCTTTCCGGGATATATTTTTTGTCGGCTGGATATCGTGATATCGGGAAAGTCAGCGCGCTATTCACCGGGAGTCAGGAATTTCCTTACCTTCGGAAACCGGATTGCCGAGGTCGGAGACGAGATTATTCAAGCCTTGCGGCATCGATGTCCGAATGGCGTCGCGCAGGTCGATCCGTTTATCGCGCAGCCAGGCGATACGGTCAGAATCAACGAAGGCCCATTCTCTGGACTCGAGGCTGTTTTTGAGCGGCCTCTAAAAGGCAGCGAGCGCGTAGCCGTTTTGCTGGATATTCTCGGCCGTCAGACCCGGCTCGTGTTACCGAGTGAGACGGTTGCCAAGATTTAGCTGACTTCCCTCCAGAGGAGCCGCATTCCGCGCACGGGTCTGCCGCTGCTGTGGCTTTCACATTAATTCATTCGCACTTCAGACGTCGCCGCGCCGGTCTTCCGTTACCCGGGCACGAGTTTGGCATCTTCCTTGACAGCGTTTGACCAAGCTTGATAAATCGATGCGTCTAGATCGATCTACAAGCATTCTTACGCCGGAGGACATATGGGTTACCACAGCTGGCAGCGACACCTCCTACTGGCCGTTAGCTCTCTTCTTGCTTTCGCTCTCGTTTGCGGAGCCATCTTTTCCTCGAGCCAGTGGATACACAAACCTTTTCCTGGGTTCTTTGTGCATGCGAACCTAACGGTAGGCCCTTACTTCCTTCCTCAATGGAGCGGGTCCTTGGCCGGGCTCAAGTCGCTGGACCGTGTGGTTGCCGTTAACGGTCAACCGCTACGGCAGCGCGGCGAGCTATACGAACTCATGAAGGGTTGGTCAATCGGATCTCATTTCCATTACCGGATCATCCGGAATTCGCAAACTCTGGAGCTAACCATCCCTTCGATGCGTTTCTTGTTACATGACTGGTTTCTCACCTTTGGTGTTTACGTGGTGGTGGGATTGGCATTTCTCATCATCGGAATCGCGCCTTATTTTTTTCGGGCATCTTCCCCGGCTGCGTTGCCGCTGAGTTTAATGGTATGGGCCGTCTTCGTCTGGTTCGTGACGACATTCGATTTCATGACCGAGGGAATATGGCCCAAGGAGATGCGAATTTTTGCTTTGACGCTAACGCCAAGCGCGGGGGTTCATTTGGCTTTGCTGCTAAGAACAGGCCGGCCCTTGTGGCGATCGCACCCGGGTTATCTTGCTACCCTCTACGGAATTTCGTTTGTTCTCGGTTGGCTTAACAGCACCATGTTTTTTGGCCCTACCGACCGCTGGATTCGTGTTTTTCAGGCCGCCTATTTTTATACTTGCGTGGGTGCGCTGGGTTTTTTGGCGATCGTATGGTCGACCCTTCGGGCGAGCGCGGGGAATTTGGAACGGTCGAGGCTCCGCGTCATTTTCGTCGGTGGCGTCCTTGGCTTCTTGCTGCCCACGCTGAGCACGGTTCTGACTAGTTCCTTTCATTGGGCCATTCCGTACAACCTGGCTTTGGTTCCAACGGTTTTCTTTCCTCTCTCGATCGCCTATGCACTCTTGAAGTACAGCCTATTTGAGCTCGGCAATGCTTTGAAAGTTGCATTGAGTCGGATCGCTTTAACCGCATTGTTACTGGCCATGTATGCGGCCATCGTTTTGCTGGTCGTTCCTTGGCTGGGTCTCTACGAAAATGATCCGCTCGTGCCAATTTTCTTTTCGGTGATCGTCGTATTGGTTTTTAATCCCTTGCTGGGTCGGATTGAAAAGGTTGTCGATCGGTACATCTATCGACAGGATTACGACTCGCCTCGGGTCCAAAAAGAAGTCAGTCTATACTTGCGATCCCTTGCCAGCCCGTCTACTCTCGCGACCGGCTTTGTTGAACGGGTGACGGAGCGTATCGGCATTGAAACAGCGACGCTTGCTTATTGTCCCCAAGACTCGAAAGAATATTTGGTAGTTGGAAACGAAGGAGCGGACCAAAATATTTTGGCTATTGCTGAAAGGGTCACTGCTCTGTCGGAAGAACACCTCGGGACTTACACCCACGGGCTTTCCCGCGGTGAAGTGACCAGCCATCCCAAATTCCGGGAGGGCCGCGACGTTCTGCTCGGGACCTTCGAGGCGTTGAACTCGGAGCTGGTGATTCCGTTAGTTTTTGAAGGGAAAGTTCGCGGCTTCGTTGCCTTCGGTTCGAAACGCTCGCGAAAGGAATACAGCGCGGAGGACCTGCGCTTGTTGGGAACTTTGACGGATCAGTTGGCGCTCTCGTTGGAAAACGGGCGGCTTTATGAACAGTCGGTAGAAGCGCGCAACCAAGCTGAAGTGATGAATCAGAGATTGATTGAAATAGATCGCGTTAAGAAACAATTTGTGGCCAATATCTGCCATGAACTCAGAACGCCTGTGAGCACGATCATCGGTTATAGCGAAATACTGCAGGAAGCAAATCTTGGCGGGGATGCGCGAGCCATTTTACAAAAGCTGGTGCATAACGGTCAGGAGTTATCGCAATTGATGGACAATCTGCTCAATTTCTCAAGGATAGAGAACGGCACGGTCGCTACCCGTTATGAAATGGTTAAACTGAAAGAAATGGTGTCCGGATTAGAAATCATGACCCAAAGGCTCATCAGAGAACGGCCCATCGAATTTGGCGTTAAGTCCGAGTTCTTAATGGATGCTATTGAGACTGACGGCCAGAAAGTGCAGCAAATCCTCATGCAGCTCTTGACCAATGCTCTAAAATTTACCGAAAAGGGCAAGATCGAACTGACCATTAGGGCTCTTAACGAGCGCGGCCAAGACATCGTGGAGATCGCTGTTGCAGACACGGGTATCGGAATTAAGAAGGAAGACCAAGAGATTATTTTCGAAGAGTTTCGTCAGCTTGACGGATCGTCGACCCGCCACTACGGCGGCACAGGATTGGGGTTAGGCCTGTCTAAGAAGCTCGCAGAAGCTCTGGGGGGAACGATCCGGGTAACGAGCGAGCTCGGGTCGGGAAGTGTGTTTTCTTTGCTATTGCCGATGCGGCCACGCGCTGTATCCGGCCAAGCGGGCGGGTTGGCCTATGTAAGCGGTGTGAACTAGGTTTGAACTAATTGAAGTGACGGCGGGCTATGATAAGCTAATAAAAAGGAGCTTATAAGGAGGGTATGCCGCAGTTGCGTCAGTTGACGATCGATGCCGAGGATCCGGTTTTGCTGGCTGGCTTTTACCAAGATGTGTTCCAACTCGAGAAAATTGGCGAGCATGGTGCAGGGTGTTTCTTTCCGATGGAAGTTTCAACCTTGCGATCCTGCCGCTACGAGACGGTAGGTCGAGAGGTTTAAGTGGAATGGGGTTCGAGACGACTCGGGTCGAATCGATTAGGAAGAGGCTCGCACAGACAGCAGAGGGTGAGCGAAGCTTGTTTGAATGCGATGCGAATACCGGCATCGAGTATGAAATGCGCGATCCCGACAGCAACGTGATTGGTCTGTGTAAAAGGGCGTTTGACGCGGCCTATCAGAAAGCAGCCGTTCCCATTCGTCATATTGCTCTCTATACCCATGATCCACAGCGACTCGCCGATTTTTACTGTAGGGTCCTGGACATGAAGGAGGTCGAGCGGACCGATCGTTCATCCATTTTTGTCTCCGATGGCTATTTGAATCTCGCCCTTCTTTACCAGAGGACCGAGGAGCCGTCGGGGTTGAACCATTTCGGTTTCCATGTCGGGAGCAACGAGGAAATGCAAAACAAGGTGGAAAAAGCCGGCAGGCCGAAGGGCGCGCGACGACCTGAGCGAATTCCGTTCGCCGAATACCGGGTTCACGATCCCGAAGGGAATGGGATCGACATATCGGAGAGAGGCTGGAGAGTCTGAGGGACTCAACTCGCAGGGGGCGCAGTGAACAGCGAAGAATTTCTGCAGGAATTGCTCGGACCGGTTAAGGGATTTTGCCGCGAGCTGGATAACCATCCGCCCGCCTACAGTTATATTCCGCTCACCACCGACGAAGAACGAATTCGCGTCATGAAGAGCCGGCTTTTCAATGAGCTGCGCGCCGCCGATCTGTTCGGCACCTGGCTCAAGACCACGCCGGAATTGGACGTCAAAGCCGTGATGGCGGAGTCAGCGCATGAAGAGATGGTGCACGCGCAGCTTTTGTCCAACCGTATTCGCGAGCTGGGGGCCGAGCCGTTTGACTACAAACCCCTGCCGGCGCAGGTCGCCATGTTCAACGCCATGGAAGGACTCAACGATACCTGCGAGCGCATTGCCGGTCTGTCCCTCGCCGGCGAAACCGTCGCGAACTATCTCATCCAGATGTGTCTCCAATCTCCTTCTGTGCCGGAGTGGATAAAGCAACCTTATCGAAAAATTACTGAGGATGAAGAAGGCCACGGCAGCCTTCCTCAACAATTCCTAAAGCGGTACGCTACGACGGAAGAGCGCCAAGACCGAGTGCGCCGCGCCGTAGCGATGCGCATGGTATTGTTCCGCGAATATCTGGCGAGCCTGGATCGCTGGGCTATGGGCAAAGACCGCTGGTAGGCCGCGGTTGTTTTCACCGTGAAAATCCGGGTGTAACGTCTAATCCCGATTTCTGTGGTCTCTAGCCCGTGTCACCATAACCCTTGACTACCCCAATCTGACGATTGCCCAAGGCCAGAATTTGCACCGGCTCATCGTTTGCAGCGTTGGCTCCTACGATGACACCGGGTCAGTTTTCCTCCTTGGCATACTCGCACCGCGGGCAGACTTGAGGAGAGCTTCCTGCCAAGACTGGCCAGCCACATTCGTTGCAACTCACCACGGGCTCTCCCAACATCCCCCGAACCATCGAGCCGCAGCGTCTGCCGCCGCAGGGGCCGGTGCCCACTCCGGTACGTTTACTTACTTGCTCGAAGGTCTTAGCCCCGCCCCGGATGGCTTTGAGCACGGTACCTTTGCGGATCTTGTTGCACAGGCACGCCGGTTTGAGATTCTCGATGACGGCCTGCTCTCTGGCTTTCTGTTCTAGTTCGTCGATAGCGAGCAACCTTCCTCTGTGATTTCTAGTGTAGCACAGTTTTTCTCGAAGCTAATTACTTTGTGCCGATCACTAAGGAGGAAGTGAGGGGCGGCGGCAGGTCAATCTGCCGCACCTGCGACAGGCCGGCTTGTTCCATCCAGAGTTTGATTTCGCTGAAGGTGTAACAGCGGCCCGACGTGGTTGTGAGAAGCATCAGCAAGCTGAAGATGGCGCCCACGGGAGGAGTCGTACGGCTATCATCGAGGATATGATCTTTAACGACGAGCCGTCCGCTTGCTTTGAGATTGGCGACCAGTTTATGGATTAGCGATCGGTTGTCTTGCTCGCCTTCGCCGTGAACGATGTTCGAAAGGAAAACCACGTCGTAGCTTCCCGGTATCAGGTCTCGCCGATAGTCGCCGCCAATGAGCCGGATTCGTTCCATCAGACCCGCTTTCCGTACATATCTTTCGGTGATCGTAAGAGTGCCAGGCAGATCGAAGATCGTGGCGCGCAGTTGCGGGTGTTGGCGGCTAAGGTATATCGGGTAGGTGGCGGGACCCGAACCGACATCGAGCAGCTCGGTGACTCCCTGCCAATCGAGCGCCTTGGCGACGATTTCAGCATCGCCGCGGGCATTCACCAAAGAATCCATCCCATCGATGAAAGTCTCGATCTCGCCGGGATCATCTTGATACATGTTGGGAAGCCGGACGGGTCTTCCTGACCGAATCGCCTTGTGCAGATTTTCCCAGCAATTCCACAAAGACGCGTCGAAGAGAATCATGCCGCCGAGGTATCGGGGCGAGCTTCTGACCAGATGCTTGGCGGCAACCGGGGTGAGGGCGAACCGATCGCCGGTTTTCTCCAAAAGGCGAAGAGCCGCCAAGGCGTTCAACAACAAGATGGTCGCGCGCGTCTCGGTGCCCAGGGACGAAGCGATACTCCCCGCATCCATCACCCGATTGCCGATGGCATCGAAGACGCCGAGCTCAACCGCCACCTGAACGATCCGGGCTTCTACGTGCCCGCTTGCTAAACGCGTCAGTTCGGAAAACTCCATTTGTGGTTCTTTAGAGCTGCTCGATGATGCGGTAACTTCGGCTCTTCGGCTTGAGGGGCGCAACGATACCGTTTTTCACCATACTTCGAATTTCCCGATAGGCGGTGTCTCGGTCTACTTCGGCGATTTGTTGGTATTCCGCTGTAGAGAAGGTCTTGCCATGACAGTAGGCATAGGCCAACAGGCGTCTTTGGCGGAAATTGATGTCCGAGGGGCGAAACTGGTTGAGCCATTTTAGAGTATCGTCATCATAAGCCGGCGTGTTGCGCAGGGTCACAACGAGAAAAAAACCCTCCGTGGCGAATTCGGGAGGA
Source organism: Candidatus Udaeobacter sp. (assembly GCA_035641275.1). GTDB lineage: Bacteria > Desulfobacterota > Binatia > UBA9968 > UBA9968 > DASQUN01. Next base: position 12,472 of record DASQUN010000415.1, read on the forward strand.
CGTAAACCATAATGTTCCATTTCCTGAAACATGCGAGGAATGCCTTCGCCCATTTCCCGAAGATAACCGAGATCGGCGAGCACTCTGACGATCAAAGGATTGCGGGAAAAATGAATGCTTTTGTGCTGCTGTAGCTGCTCAAGGGTCACCGGCGCGGGTGGGAGACCGGGGCTGCGAACCTCAACCCTGTCATCAAACATCCAGATCTCAATGCCGGCTCCGGTGATACTGTAGTCTCGGTGAGCCACGGCGTTGACCAGCGCTTCTTGCCACGCAAAAGTTGGATATTCCAGCCGTTCGCGAAAAAACAGGTCGTGTAAGATCGTACGCTCCCGGATATGTTCCTTGATCCGTCCCACGGCTTCATCGACCAGTCGAACCAGGGGAGCCTCAAAGCGGATGCGCTTGACGATGTTCAGAGCGGAACCATGCTGACGCTCAGTACCTTCGTACTTTACAAAATCGATGCCGCAGCGCGGCTGCCACAGGCTGGGATCTTTACCGAAGAGAAGCAGCGCGGCCATATTCGGCGTGGTTTTTCCACGCGACGTGTCCAATAGATGATAGGGCTGAGTGAGTATTCGCGACGCATCTCGCTCGTCGTGGACTTTATTCCTGAATGTTTCAATGGCAGTCGGGTCTAAGTCATTCCAGGTGGCATTGAACGGCTGTTGCCTTTCATATACGAGAGTTCGTTTGGCTTCCTTGAGACTTTGGATTTGTTCGGATGGGAGCGATGGGGTCTCGGTGGCAATCCGATAGAACGAACGTCCGCCGCTCAGGCGGTACACCTCCAAGCCGGACGGGACCTCGAATTTTACAACGAGGAGATTCCCAAGGCGAATTTTCTCACACGCTGGTTTGAGCGCTGGCGAGGCAAGGTTTTGTGGAGCTTGGATCAGACCTTGAAGTTCATTCGGGCCGTGGGGAATCCCGGTGACGCTTTTATCCGGCTCGACACCCACGAGAACGGCTCCTCCGTCCGCGTTCGCCATCCCTGAAATAATGCGAGCAATCTCTCGGGCGAGATCTTCTTCTCTCTTTCTCTGAGAGCTGCCGCGTCGGTACTCAAAGGCGCTGATGAACTCGAGGAATTGACCTCGTTCTTGTTTAAGGAGGCGTCCGATTTCCTCGCCGTGCATGATTGGGGGCTCGGTTGCTCTTTGACAACAGGCACTCGAAAATTGACTTCCTTCAATCTCCCCGCCTAAAGAGTCGGATGATGCCCGGCGTTGAGGCTGACCGTTTCCAATACGACCCGAGCAGAAAGGTAGAGATCCTTCAGATCGAGCCATTCGTTGACTGTATGAATGTCGCGCATGCCAGTCGAGAGGTTGGCGACTTCCAGTCCCTTTTGATTAAGGACATTGGCGTCACAACCGCCGCCCGTTGCTAGGGTTTTGATCTCGAGGTTCAAGTTCTTGGCCGCCGCATGCACGAGCTGGACAATGGGCGCCAGATCCGGAACATTCATCTGGTCGTAATCGCGCTCGATCTTGGCTTCGAGTTTTGCTTGCAAGGTTTTGCCCGCCAATCTCAACTCATGCCGAGCAGCGGCATCTTCCAGGCAACGGAGCATGTGTTGGGTTTGCTGATCCAATTTTTCTTGGCTGTGGCTTCGCGCTTCGCCTTTCATTATGACGGAGTTCGGGACAATGTTAACGGCCATCCCTCCGTCGATCAGTCCGATGTTCGCCGTGGTCTCGTGGTCGATCCTGCCTAGCTTCATTTGCGCAATGCCTTCGGCCGCCACTTTGATGGCGCTGATACCCCGTTCCGGGCAAACCCCGGCATGGGCTTCCAGACCTTGAATGTGAAATTCCATCCGATTAGCTGCCGGCGCTTTGGTAAAGAGAAGCCCGACAGAGTCGCTGTCCAAAACCAGTCCCGTGCGGGCTCGCAGCCGGCTGACATCAAGGCACTTTGCGCCGATCAGTCCCGCCTCCTCACAAATGGTAAACACAACGTCGATATGGCCGCAGGCCAAGCCGGCTTCTCTGATCACTCTCAGAACCTCGCAGATAATCGCGACCCCGCTTTTGTCATCGCCGCCGAGCACTGTCCTGCCGTCGGTCCGCAGGATGTCGCCTTCGAGAACCGGCACAACGCTCTCTCCGGGAACGACCGTATCCATGTGTGCGGAGAGCAACAGCGGACGCGCCGACGGAGTGTTTCCAGAAAAATGGGCAATGACGTTGCCGACGTTGCCACCCACCTTTTCTCCGGCATCATCGATCCATACGGCTGCGCCCAATTCTTCCATCTCTCGTTGGAGGCGCATGGCAATGTCGCGCTCTTTCCGTGAGAGACTGTCGATCTTGATCAGCTCGATAAGGAGGTTCTTCAGTCTTTCTTGGTTGATCAGGAGATTACCCTCTTAAGTTATTCTGCTGGATTGCCGTTCCACAGGAACCGGCGGTTGGTTTGGTATCGCGATCACTCTGCCACAGGTTCCACACCAATTCCAAGAGCTCGATGACAGGATCTCAACAGGTGAAAATGACTGCTACCAATCCCGGGGGCTTGGCGAAACGAAATCTAGGAGCTGGGTTGGCCGACAGAATTGTTGTCCAGTAGGTAGATTAGCGAATTCCAGCTCGATGAGAGGTGTCGATGTCTTGGCTGTGACGCTCGCGTCATGCGGCGGGATCACTGGCCCTCACTGCTGCGAGGATTCTTTTCGCGTGAAGGTGTTCGTTGCGGTCCCGTAGAAAACTTCCGCGGCTTCCATCAGGGTCTCTGAGAGCGTCGGATGCGGATGAACGGATTCCGCGATATCTCTTGCCGTCGCTCCCATTTCGATGGCCAACACGCCTTCGCTAATCAATTCTCCGGCGCCAACGCCGACGATGCCCACGCCGAGTATCCGCTCGGTTTCCGGCTCGATGATAAATTTAGTCAAGCCGTCAGTCCGATCGAAAGTCAGGGCTCTCCCGGATGCCCCCCAGAGAAACTTGGCGACTTTGATTTCAATCCCTTTCTCTTTGGCTTCGGTTTCCGTCAGGCCACACCAGGCAACTTCGGGATCGGTAAAGACAACTGCGGGAATGACGATGTTCTCGAACGCGCCGGGTTCTCCCAGGATCGCCTCCACTGCGACCCTTCCTTCCCTGGCGGCTCGATGGGCGAGCAGCACTCCGCCGTTTACGTCACCAATGGCATAAATAGCGGGATCGTCCGTTTGTTGCTGAGCGTTGGTCTTGATAAAGCCTTTGTCGTCCTTCGTGACGCCAGTATTCTCCAAACCAAGATCGGTGTAATTCGGGACGCGGCCGACGCTTACCAGCACCCCGTCGTACAGCTCTTCCCGTTGCTCTTTGTCGATCTGCATCGTCACTTTGATTTGTTTGCCCGCGGTTGCCATCTTCAACACTTTGGTATTTGCACGAATCTCTTTGAATGCTTTCTGGGCCGCCCGGCTGACCGGTCGCACAAGATCGGCGTCGACTCCGGTCAATATGGAAGGCAAGGCTTCCAGAACCACCACGTGGCTTCCAAGGGCAGCATAGACAGTGCCTAATTCCATGCCAATATAGCCGCCGCCGACGACGAGCAGGTCGGTTGGGATATCTTCGATCTCCAGTGCCTCCGTCGAGGTCATGATCCGCTTATTGCCGAGATCAAACGCGGAAGGCATCGCCGGCTTGGAACCGACGGCGATGATCGCCTTTTGGTAATTGAGAAATTTTTGTCCCTCGGCGGTCTCCACTCTGAGAGTTTGAGAATCTTCGAAATGGCCGCGTCCATGAACCACTTGGACACCCCGTTTTTGGGCGAGGCTCTTAATTCCCTGACCCAACTTCTCCAGGATTGAATCCTTCCAGGCGCGGAGTTTATGAAGGTCGATCTGAGCGGCGCCGAATGAAATGCCGCGAGCAGCGGATGCATCAGCCTCCCGCAAGATCGCGGTTGCATGGAGTAGCGCTTTGGAGGGTATACAGCCGGTATTGAGACAGATTCCGCCCAGCCTGGGATTCTGTTCGACGAGCGTAACCGCTTTGCCTCTGTCCGCGGCGTAGAACGCCGCGGTATACCCTCCCGGACCGGCGCCCAGAACGACAATTTCAGTTTTGATTGGCGCCATCTTGGATTTGTTTGATTCTTACGGCGCTTTCTGGAAAGGATTCGATACCGGCAACAATATCTTTCATGAAGCGCACGGCGTCGGCGCCATCGAGCACGCGGTGATCGTAAGCAAGGCAAAGAGGCAGCCGGGTGCGGATTACAACCTTGCTGTCGACCACCACTGGCTTTTGCTGCCCTTGTCCGACGCCCAAAATTGCCACCTGTGGGGAATAGATGATCGGTGTGAAGTGACTCCCGCCGATACTGCCTTGGTTAGAGATGGTGAAGGTGCCACCCTGCAATTCCTCTAACGAGACTTTGCGCTGCTTGGATTTTTCCGTGATCTCATGGAGTTCTTGAGATACCATCAGGAGGTTCTTTTTGTTAACGTCGCGAATCACAGGGACGATGAGGCCGGCTTCTGTATCCACGGCCACGCCGATGTGGAAGTACTCTTTAAAAATGATCTCATGGCTTCCTTCATCCACGCTGGCGTTTGCGCGTGGGTGTCTTTGCAACGCAGCGGCGACAGCCTTCAAGAGAAAAGACGTCAGCGTTAAACGTGATCCTTTTTTCTCGTAAGCCGAAGCGTGCTTCTTTCGCAGAGTCAGAAGACTCGTAATATCGGCCTCGTCAAACTGGTCGATTTTCGGAATCGTGGTCCAGGACTCAACCATTTTCCGGCTGACGGTGCGCCGCAACGCGGACATTTTTTCTCGGCGCACAGAGCCCCATTGCGAGAAATTCACGGGTTCGCTTGGCCGTGCTTCCGCGGGGGTCGGCATCGCTTGCCGCGCGGCCATAGGCGCTGGTTGTTCGAAAGCGATCTGTTGGAGTCGCTGAATGTAAACGCGCAAGTCTTCGAGGACGACCCTACCGCCCGCCTCACTGCCCTTGACCCGCGTTAGGTCGATATCGAGGTCTCGCGCAATCTTTCGGATTGAAGGTGAAGCGGGAGGCGGAGCGCCGCTGCGAGATTCGTAGCGATAATCGTCCATCGCCCGGACGTTGCTCGCGCCGGTCTTCTGGGGCTGTCTAAGGGGGGGAGGGGCCTCCTGCGGTTTTAGTTGCGTTGCTGCCGTAGGAGAAGTAGCCGCCATAGCCGAACTCTTTTCCGTGGAGATCGATATCAGCACTTGCCCGACTGCGACTTCCATGCCTTCCTTTACATGAATTTTCGACACGGTGCCGGATTCGGGCGCAGGGATGGAGCCAACGGCTTTTTGAGTTTCGAGTTCCATGAAAGCTTGGTCCTTCTTGATCTCCTGGCCTTCAGAGACCAAGATGCTGACGACCGTTCCGGATTCTACGCCTTCGGCTAGCCGTGGTAGTCTAACGTCCATGAACCCATTCGCCGGTGAGATTCCTTCTAGCGATTAGAGATAAAATGGAAATGGCTTCTCCGGATCGATCCCGAGCTTTTTAATCGCCGCATCGACAGTTTGCGCTGGTAGCGAACCCTTTTGATAAAGCGCATAGAGGGTGGCAATAGCTGTTGACTCGGCGTCGACTTCGAAAAAGCGTCTTAGACTGGGGCGCGTGTCGCTGCGGCCAAAACCATCTGTTCCCATAGTGGTGAGCCCGCCCGGAACCCACGGTGCGATTTGATCCGGAACGATCTTCATGTAATCCGACACGGCGACAAATGCGCCTTCCTCGTTTTGCAGCACGGCTTCCAAATAGGACTGTTTCCTCGGTGCCGTCGGATGAAGCATGTTCCACCGCTTGACACGCAATGCGTCGCCCCGCAGCAACTTGTAGCTGGTCGCGCTCCACACATCCGCTGATACATCGAACTGTTCGGCCAAAATATCCTGAGCACGCAAGGCCTCCCGGAGGAGCGGACCGCTGGCAAAAACGTGGGCCTTATAACGTTTGCCCTTTGGTGCCGCCTTCAGCCTGTATAAGCCTTTCAGTATTCCTTCTTCTACGCCTTCGGGCATTGCCGGCATTTCGTAGTTCTCGTTATAGAGTGTCAGATAATAGAAGTATTCCTCGCCTTGGCCATAGAGTCGCCGCAAGCCATCGCGGATAATGACGGCGAGTTCGTAACCATATCCCGGATCGTAGGTGATTAGCGTGGGGATTGTACTGGCTAAGATGTGGCTGTGGCCGTCCTGATGTTGTAATCCTTCGCCATTCAAGGTCGTACGCCCGGCGGTGGCGCCCAGCAAAAAGCCTTTGGCTTTGATATCTCCCGCAGCCCACATCAAGTCGCCGATCCGCTGAAATCCAAACATCGAATAATAAAAATAGAAGGGAATCATATTGATTCCGAGATGCGCATAGGCTGTGCCAGCAGCAATGAAAGACGACATGGAGCCGGCTTCCGTAATTCCTTCTTCGAGAATCTGCCCATCTTTGACTTCGTTGTAATAGAGTAAGGTCTCCCGATCTACGGGCTCGTATAGTTGCCCTTTGGGGGAATAGATACCGATTTGTCGGAACAAGGCGTCCATTCCAAAGGTCCGTGCTTCGTCTGGAATGATGGGTACTATGCGCCGGCCGATACCTTCATGGCGTAATAGCTTACTGAGGAGACGAACCATGGCCATCGTCGTCGACATGGCATGTTGGCCGGAGCCTTTGAGAAATTCGGCGTAGTCACTAGACTCGGGAAGTTTCAGGACCGGTGTTTTCACTTGACGGGCCGGTATAAACCCGCCGAGAGACTTTCTGCGTTCCAATACATATTGGGTCTCTGGGCTATCCAGAGGCGGGCGATAGAAGGGAGTCTCAACGACTTCCTCGTCGGCGAGCGGAATATCAAAGCGGGTGCGAAACTCGCGCAGTTCACGTTCGTTGAGTTTTTTTTGCTGGTGCGTAACGTTTCGCCCCTCACCGGCTTCGCCTAAACCGTAGCCCTTCACCGTCTTCGCCAGTATGACGGTCGGAGATCCTTTGTGATCGACGGCGGACTTGTACGCGGCATAAACCTTTTGCGGGTCGTGGCCGCCCCGCAGGAGTTTATGAATTTGGTCGTCCGTTAAATGATTGACCATCTCGACAAGTTCCGGATATTTGCCAAAGAAGTGTTTTCTCGTATAGCTTCCAGGTTCTACGGAATATTTCTGATAGTCGCCATCGACGGCTTCTTCCATGCGTCGTACGAGCAGACCTTTGTGATCGGCCGCGAGCAGCGGATCCCAATCGGATCCCCAGATGACCTTGACGACATTCCAACCGGCGCCTCGAAACACAGCCTCCAGTTCCTGGATAATCTTGCCATTGCCTCGGACCGGACCATCGAGACGTTGTAAATTACAATTAACGACCCAAATGAGGTTGTCGAGATTCTCGCGGCCGGCCAAAGAAAGCGCACCAGACGCTTCGGGCTCATCCATTTCCCCATCACCAACGAAGCACCAAATTTTCGG
>DASQUN010000416.1:0-4351 GCA_035641275.1 Candidatus Udaeobacter sp.
GACCATCCGTGAAATCACCTTTTGCTCCTCTCGTTTTTCTGCTCACCGTTTCCCTCGCCAGCGCCCAGGAGAAGCCGAGGCCGCCTTACGGTAGAGATTTGATCGGACAGGCCAAATACATCGTTGAAGATGTGGCGATGTGTGTGCAGTGCCATACTCCCAGAGATAAGAGAGGACGGCTGATTCGCAGCGAATACCTGAAGGGCGCGCCCGTACCCGTGAAGAGGCCTCCGTACCGTGGAATGCAATGGGCACTCAAGGCGCCAGCCATTGCGGGACTGCCCGGCTATACGAAAGAAGAAGGTGTGCGTTTGCTCACTCGAGGAGTCACGCGTGATGGAAGATTTGCAAATCCGCCAATGCCACCGTTCCGTCTTTCCATTCCAGATGCAGAAGCTGTTGTGGCTTACCTAAAATCTCTGGAATGAACAAGCGACGAAACACCGAACATGCAAATTATTGCAGAGTTGGGTTGTGATGTTTGTGTCATCTCCGTCGGGCGAAGACCATCCACGCACTATCTAGCCTTTGCTAATGTGACGAAAGCGTCGCGTTTTGAGGAGGCACTACAACTGTAAAACCTGCCGGCGATACTTCTGGCATAAATCGACCATCGTTTCTATCGGGCAGAGGCGGTTGCGGACGGTACGTAAAAAACTCGGATGCACCGGGTGGAATTTCCTTTTCTAGTTTGATGTAAGCGGTTCTGCCCTCAGGATTGTCACCGGGATTAAATTCTTTTGCCCACAGCCAATGGTATTCGACTAGCACCTCGGGATCTCTAATCGCATGCGAAGATTGATTGATAATTTTCCCACAGATCAAGTGATGGTTGTCTGTGGTGTACTGGATCGCCACGGTCTTTGCTGCTTCCTTTTCAGTCAAAAACGTAAGCGCGTTTGCCGGAGAAAACCACGACGACAGAAAGAAAACCGTTATTATGGCTAGGCAAAAAAAAGCGCTCATAACTCGTCCTTCTTAGACGGAGGGAGGGTTTAGATCGTTAGATTGCGTTCCAGTTCGCGACCGGGCTCAAGTCGCGGCCCGAATCGCAGCAGGGGTAGTAAGCCGCCGCTGAACTACATCCCAGTTGATATTGGAGAAGAATGCATCGATGTAGTTGCTTCGCTCGCTTGGTTTGTAGTCCAGTAGATACGCATGCTCCCATACGTCCATCACAAGGATTGGCTTGAATCCGGAGGGTACTCCGATATGATGGAGCGTGATCCAGTGGTTCGAGAGTTGTTGCGTGACCGGATCTTGATAAAGCTCTCATTTCAGCATGGACTCATCGCCTGCTTGAAAGAATCGGCCCGTCGACTCGTTCTCTGCCGAAACAGTACGCTCGATGGGATACTTCTATTTCGAACTTGTTAGTCCGTGTGGCCCGTCGAGAAGCAGCCGAAAAAATACGCCGGCAAGTAGCTAGTCTGTGAAATCACCTGACGCAGGTACAATGCTTTCCAGGCGATTAGCCGCGACTATGACGACGGCGTCCGAAATCACCAATGGCCGCATTAGTAGGCCTCTTGATGCGTTGTCGCATCATCGCAGCAAGCGCCAGCGCGCCTATTCAATAAGGCTCCTTGTTGGGACACTGTGCCTATTCCTTTGCACTCCTGTATCGGCAGCCGAGAGCCAACCGCAGGCGTTTGTCAACCGCGTCATGGTCGACGGCACGATTAACCCAGCCGTAGTGGAGTTCATCAGCGAAAGCATTCAGCAATCTCACGATGCCGGCGCTGGCGCGCTGGTGATTCAACTTGACACACCGGGCGGCCTGCTCAGCTCTACCCGCCTGATCGTAAGGAATATTCTAGGGGCGCCGCTCCCGGTTATCGTCTACGTGGCTCCCAGCGGAGCGGGGGCTGCGTCGGCCGGGACCTTTATCACGCTTTCAGCGCACGTGGCGGCGATGGCGCCGGGAACCAACATTGGCGCCGCGCATCCGGTGGGCGCCGGAGGAAAAGAAGTCGAAGGCGTCATGGGCGAGAAGATGGAAAATTTCGTCGCCTCCTATGGCGAGGCGATCGCGCGCCGCCGCGGGCGCAATGTAGAGTGGGCGGTCAAGGCGGTGCGCGAGAGCGCGGCTGCCGACGCGGTGCAAGCCGTCAAGCTCAACGTTGTCGATTTCATAGCTCCGAATTTAGACCAACTTTTAAACGAAGCGACCGGGCGCAGCGTCGAAGTAAACGGCAAAAAAATTCCTCTTGCGCTAGCTGGCGCCGAGGTGCGCACTCTCGAAATGAAGCCCAGTCAAAAGTTTATCGATTTCATCGCTAACCCTACGATCGCCTACTTCCTTGTAATGGTTGGGATCTTGGGTCTCTACCTTGAGTTCTCCAGTCCCGGCTTGATTTTTCCAGGAGTCATTGGAGCCATTTGCCTCCTTCTGGCGGCAATGGCCTTTCAGGTGTTACCGATTAACTACACCGGACTTGTGCTCATCGTTCTGGGCGTGATTCTCCTGGTCGGGGAGCTCTTCGTCCCTAGCTTTGGGATACTCGGGATCGGCGGGATTGTTTGCTTTGCCTTGGGTTCGTTTATCCTTTTTGATAGCCCGGGTGAAACGCTTGTAGTCCCGCGCGGCATCGTTCTAACCGCCACGGCTACAGTAGGCGCCGGTATATTAATCGTCGGTTATCTGGTCATCAAATCTCAACGCCGGCAGGCGGCGCTGGGAGATAACGGAATGATCGGTGCCACGGGGGAGGTCACAGAAAGAATCGCTCCGGATGGAAAGATACGCGTGCGCGGTGAAATCTGGACTGCCAAGAGTGATGAGACGATTGAACCCGGTGAAAAGGCGGTGGTTGAGAGTGTAGAAGGTCTCCAGCTTTCGGTCCGACGGGCGTAAAGAACGAATCCCGCCATCCAACCGACAGTGTGGGCAACAAGTGCGTCCACTACATCTTCCGTCAAATGAAACTTCTGTTTGAAACGTTAGCGGATTCGAATTACATGGTTTCCGAGATTCCTTTACGGATCAACCACCAATTCACCGGATAGCTCGTCAAGAAACCGGCGATCATTGGCTTCACCATCGTTGTTATCGGGATCAGCGTCTGGATTAGCCTGAAGAAGAAGCCGCCGGTACTCACCTAGGCAATTGCGCTTACATCAGAGAATTGGATTCATCGAGGAGCAAGTTAAAGGGAAGCTGCGATTTGCGGCACTGCATGTACTACTGGACTCTTTTACCTGACCCGCACGCGCGCAACCTGCCGACCGTGATAGAAACGGCCGATGTCACCGTGCCGATTCTGCACACCTCCCGGACCGCTGTGCACAATACGCACATCAATCTAACGGAGAATAAGATCCTCGCCGAGGACTCGCCTGAAAATTCCTGAGTAGGCGGGCCTTGGTATGGACATTGCGAATCCACATCTCATGAGACTAGGCCCCGGATGGGCAAAAGAGACTTGTTATTTTTTTAACGCGCAGCTAAGCGAAAGGAGGAAATCTCAATGGGCAATACGAATTTGACGGCGAGAGTACGGGAGGGTCCAGGCAATGTAGTCTTCTTTGCTTTTCTCGCTCTCGTTTTCGTCGCGAGTCCACGTCTCGCATTTGCTCAGTCATCGTCTCTCAGTTACCCCTTCACGAAATCACAAACAGCAGACGGGTTTCGTTACATGGCAGGAGGGTTCGGCATCGATGATCGGGAGCAGATGACAGAGCAGAGCCGCGATTACAACCTCAAACTCATGTTCGCTGAGAAGGCCGGCATATACTTGGCTGATGCACGAGTTGCCATCGAAAATGAGAAGGGCGAGGAAATCGTTAACATCACGGCGCCAGGACCATGGTTTTACATCCAACTGCCGCCCGGGACTTATAACGTGACAGCCAGCTTTGAAGGCAATACCAAGACGATCAGAAACATTCCGGTTTCGAAGTCACAACAGACCAGCCGACTCTTTCACTGGGATGTGGCTGGAGAGCCTGAACATCCAGAACTGCTTTCACAACTGAAATCAGAAAAAGAAGGATAGCGCGTTCAGGCCCGCAGCGGTTGGATTTCCACGGACCGCGCTCCTTACCGTCACGCTTGTGGAGTTTTCAGTGCGCGTTTGATCTCCAAGTAGCGCAGTAGCCCGCTCTGAGTTACCATGCCCAGAAATCGGTCGTCGCGCATCACCAACAACCGGCCCAATCTTCCTTCGGACATTCGCCTTAAAGCCTTTTCAACACGTGTTTCCGGACCAATGATCATTTCGCGGCCAACAGGTGCCATGATCTCGCCCACTTTTTTCTCAGCCCGCTCTTCTTCCGATACCTCTTTAAGGTTTGAAAGCGAGATGAGCCCCAGTACTACTCCATCCGTGGTTACAGGAAAGCCACGATA
>DASQUN010000417.1:0-13253 GCA_035641275.1 Candidatus Udaeobacter sp.
AACCCCGGTCATACCTCTGCACGCCAACTGTCTGGCTTCGATTGTTGCGCATTCACTCGTAACCTTCTTCTTCCTGATTGAACTCCGCTAACCCAACCGTCTTCGTGCACAGCTAACAAACACCAGTGCTACCGAAGCGGAACGGTTTGTGTTGCGAAGGCTTGGCCGTCAAAATAGAATCCGGACAGGGGGTGGATCCGTTAATCACAATTGGCTAAGGTTCTTACACTCGTCAAACCCTAATTCGGAGCTGCGCTATGCTCAACACCGTGCAGTTTATTGCGACCTTGTGCTGCACTTTATTTGCGGGTGCGGCCATTTACGTCAGCCTCGTCGAGCATCCCGCCCGCATGGGCTGCGATACCAAGACCGCCGCGACCGTTTGGGCTCCCAGCTACAAACGTGGTGCGATGATGCAAGCCCCGCTGGCCGTTCTAAGTTTTCTTGCCGGTGTTACGACTTGGTCACTCGGCGGGGGCGTTATGTGGCTAGTTACGGCTGCCCTGATCGGGCTGGTTGTCCCATTCACGTTGATCGCAATCATGCCTACCAATCATCAACTTCTCGCACCGGGGCGCCACCTGACGCCGGTCGAAACTCGTTCGCTGTTGGAAAGATGGGGCAGGCTTCATGCTGTCAGGAGCGCGCTCGGCCTGACTGCTGCGATTCTGTATGTGCTTTTACTGCTTAGGACTTGACGACCAAGAGTGGTGATCACCCATCAGTTCTACGGATCCCGCAGCATTTTGCCGAGAACGAAACGAAAGAGTGTTTCTTGCTAAGGATCTGAATCCAACATAGAATGTCTGCCAAGCATCCTTTGTGAAATCCGCTTAGACAAATCGTCTTATCTACTAGTTAGGGAAGGGAGATGAAAGAAGATGAAACCCTTATGGACCTGGCATGGCACATTTTTCGGCCATCGCGATGGTGACAATCTCTGGACTCATGACGGTAAGCATGTTGGTCGTTTTCATAATAATGAGGTCTATGGTCCCGATGGACAGTATCTCGGTGAGATCAAGATCGGCGATCGGCTGATTACCTGCGTAGGCAAAAAGTCCTGGCGTAAGGGCAGTTTTATCCCGCAAGCAAGTCGCGTGGGAGTAGTGCCTAACGTCGGTTATGTTGGTTACGGGGCGTACGCCGGATACGAGGACTTCTCTGTACTCACGGGACTCTGAAAAAAGACTTGTTGAACAATCATATTAGGTTCACACACCTCGGTTGACTTGGTAGTGAAGTTATTGCCATCGGGCAACCCGAAGCCTTCCCGTTCGCGTTGAGTTGGCGCCCGGCGAGCTTGGGTCCTCAACGTGAGGCCCGTTCGACGAAAGACCCTTAAGGGGTATTCCGCCTAATCCGACTAACGGCGCTGCGTTACTTCGGAAGGCAGCGACCGCTAAAAGGTAACAACCAGTTCTGCTCTACTACTAACTTTCTATTGTTTACGAGCTTTGGTTTTCTCTTCGAACCAAACCACAAGAGAAGTCGCGCCTACCGCTCTGCCGTGAATTAAGAGCTGATCGGGCGCCACAACCATAACCTCAGCAATTTTCGGCTGCGTTACAAATACTCTGGTCGCTTTTTTTGGTAAACGAATAACGACTGCCTTATTAACTGCGACCGCAATAGAAGGATACACGAGAACGTTCTCTGTATCGGGCACTGTTTCTTCTCGTGCGTGTACGTTTCCCTCAATAAGAAAAAAGGCCATGAGGACCAAAACTCCACCTTCTATCTGCTTAATGCTCATATTTCTCCCTTAGCGGCGTTTTCCTACGTGGTTGACAACAAACTGTGCAAAAACAAGAAGTGCAGTTTACGATCCACCGCCTGCAGGTTTAAACCAAGGCGTGTTGAAATCCGCTGCTAATTGCAAGTCGTTGAAGACTTTACGGCTAATGAAATTTTGGCCATGCAGTGGGTTTTGAACTGACTGACGCCTCACTTGAAACTAATCGCATCAGCAGGCCTGCCTCCCTGCCGGTTTCCGATGCCAAAGCTTTCCTGAAACAGGTACCTGATTCAATTTTACTCTGTGCAGGTTGCTCTTCACCCATTTGTTAAAACTTCTTTAACCACGCCTTGATTCATTTGACGTCTAAAAAAAGTCGAAAATCGCGCTTTCCGAAACATCTCGAATGATAAGACTATTTGTCCGCCTGTCGGCCGCGATGCTTCCCCATGGACTCTAGAAAGACGCCAAGGTCCCAGCGAGCTCCATAGCCTTGGCATACTCGAGCTTTACGACCTCGGTTCGAAACTCATCCGGCGTGAGCCCTCGGGCTTGATCTTTCTGTTGCTGCTGCCTTAACAGCGATCCACGCGGCAGGATTCCGATAACAGAGCCTTTCTGAACTTTGGCGAGTCCTGTGGTGTCGAGCAGAGTCTCGAAGGCATCCTTTGCCGACACATCCTTGAGCTGGACGGGTGACAGTGCCTTTAACCTCTGAGCTGATGATCACATTTAAACTGCCAATCTGAGCAAGCATGCGAAGCACATCGACGAGGTCTGCGTTGCGCAAATCGAGAGATATCAAGGAGTGCGCCTGTGCCGGCGCCGCAGCTGGGGCGGTCGTGAAAAAAAGGAGAATGCCAAGGGCTGTAATCGAGCAGCTAATCCTCAAAGATCTTCTTGCATTTCTTGCACAGCAACTCATAGTTTGGCATATCACTTCTGCTTAATACGTCGCAGCAACCACCGTTATTCCAAGTCATCCTGAGACTCGCTGTCGAAACGCGAGCCTGTATGGTACGGAGGAGGCCGGAGATGCTTTCAGGGATCAGAAGGTCAGCACACGGTCAACATCGATGGATAGTTGCGCCGCATCTTTCGGCGTCGTCCACTTGGAGTTTAACCACTCTAGGTCTTCATCTGTGACCCCACGGGCCTTGCCACAAAGCCCTCACGCATAAACAGACACGCCGTTCGCGATGGCGAATTGAGCCAACTCCTTGAGGGGCGCTAAGCCCACCGGCAGCACGCTTTCAGCGACAACCCGTCTCGCCAAGACCGCTGCGTCCCCGGCAAGCAATATCTCTGGCTTGTGTCCTGCCTCAACTGCGCCCTTAGCCATAACAAACGCCACCCCTGCACGGCTTGGGTCCTCTGATCCATGAGTCGATATAATCAGGATACGCGCCATAGTAATACCTCCTTTTCTCTCTCGGTATTTTTTATCCGTGAACAGATCCAGATTTTAACAATCAAAAAGCCAGCACACCCTGGCAATAAATCGCCAGAGCGGCTGGCTCTAAACTCTCCTATTCATGTCCCCCTCCGAAGAACGTCTTGCGTTCCTCCGGTTTGGCCTTGCATCAAACGGAAGCCTTTTCGATGGTGTGGGGAGGCTTGGTTACGAGCGCACAAATATCACATGCCGAAGAGCTGTCAAGCAGGTTCTACTGCAACCAACCATTGTGCCGCAACTTGCAGCCTAATCACTCCACAATAGAATTCCGCCGATGAGAACCGCGAAGCAATTTTAGACAAAAAGGAGGAACTCAATATGGCAGTGAGCGTGAAAAAGATCGTGCTGTGGCGAAAAGAGGCTGAAAACAGGCCCGGAATTCTTGCTAACGCCCTTGCGCCACTTGCCAACGCCGGCACAGACATCCATGTAGTGATGGCCTATCGGTTTCCGGGCCAGGAATCCAAGGCTGCAATCGAGCTTTATCCGGTTGCGGGAAGGAAGTCCGTTAATGCGGCCAACGAAGTGGGATTCAGCGCGTCGTCCATCCCGGCTCTGTTGGTTGAGGGCGATAATAGAGCCGGCCTTGGCTATACAACCGCGCAGGCCATTGCCGATGCAGGGATCAACATGGATTTTGTTGTGGCCCAGGTTATAGGCAGAAAAATATTCGGCGGTTTTTGGTTTTGAGTCTGACGCAGACGCCACAAAGTGCGCTGCGATAATCCGAAAGGCAGCGGCAGCTAACTAAGACAAAATAAACCTGTAGTTTTGAGCGGTTCGCTGACGGGCCGTGTAACAACCGCGCTATTTCATGCGGCACGGATCCCACGGCTGATAGACGCGGATGTTGCCGGTAGGAGTGTACGCCGAGCATCCACGCGCAACCGTATATCCGGTCGGGAGCTATTAGCCCAACCTGATGATCACGCGAGAAGGCTCAACAACAAAGCATTAAGGGCAGCAAAACCAACAAGCAGAGCTAAACCGTCGATTCCGTACCTATAAGCAATCAGCAGAGGCGTACATTTTCTAATGACTTCAAAGGGAACCAGCTCTTCCATGCCCCAGCGCGCAATCAGATAACGGTCATTTCCTTGATAGCCGACCGCGATCGGATCTTTTTCTATTTCGCGCTTGCCCCAAACTTCTATCCTATCGAAAAACCTGTTCGCTCTCTGAAGCTCGTCGCGGACTTTGGTAGGAAGTGTTTGCGCATATAGCCGAGGGCTTGCGCCGCTCAGAAATTTTTCATCTATCTCCGTTCGAACCGGCAAAAATGCGGTCCACACCTTCCAATCCTGATCCGAGATTGTCGGATACGGAATACGGTCGTTAGTATGAACACTCTCCCCGCCGAGAGGCGGCTCCTCCAAGCGATAGTTTTCAACAAACATATTGATCCCTCCTCATCATTTTAATTCTTTGCACCTCCTGCTTTGATGTGCTCCGGTTGATCCAAAAAAAAGCCAGCACACCCGACGAACCAAATCGCAGAGCGGCTGGCTTTCTATTCTTCAGGCACCTCCGAGGAACATAACTCTTCAGGCACCTCCGAGGAACATAACTTTTCCCTCGTTGGCCTCATTGACCTAGGAGCCCGGAAAAGCTGGAAGATGTATCTAGTTTTGGTTATCAAAGGTAAGATATTAATGTCAATGGGTCGGATGCAGGAGTGGATTGCGAACAGGAAAGTCTGATCAGGCTATTGGCATCAAAGCTTTGATCAAGGGAAAATCAAATCGATTAGAGGCCTAACGTCGAATCATCGCTCTATCTCAACACCTTCCCAGCCCTGCGCTTCTACTATCCCTTGTGAAGCTAGCTCTCGCAACGGGTATGATTGATCCTGAACTCGGCCAGTAACGTCTATGTTAATCTCCAGGGCCTTAAGCGGCCAAAGGGTGGCAGCATAGGAGACCTGCTCACCGTCGGGTTCGGATGGCGGAAGGTTCGAGCAAATGATTCCACAAAGTCTGCCGCGATCGCTGAGAACTGGGCCTCCGCTCATGCCACCATCGAAACGTGCATTTACCTGGAAGCACGGAAAGCATAAGCGATAACTATCTCGACGTTCCGCGTGGACAAGCTTGACTTCTCCCACTGTTGCCGCACCATAAGCATTGACTTCGATATGACGAGTGCCGTCCGGCCCACGTATGACGTGGCCAGACGATGAGTGATAGCCGAAGCCAACCACGCGCTCTCCAACTGCAGGCGGTGCAAGCTCGAGACCTAGGCATGGGGCGGGGACCATACGAGCGGCAACGTCGTTATACGGCCGAGTATTAAAAACGGCGAGGTCTGAATGAGCGGATACCCAAGCATGGGTTATTTGCCAAATAGCGTATTCCGGGCCTGGGAAGACGTGTACGACCCAGCACTCTGCCCGGATAGTACTGTCGGCACCACCGAATTTCTCAAAAAAATCAGCGATCACATGGCCGGCGGTCAAATAGAGATTGCTTGCAATGCGAACGCATGAGCCGGACACATACGCATCGTCCTCGGTTGGGAAGACGACCAAGCGTCCTGCGACGTTTTCGATCGCACTGAAAGGCGATTGGTCCTTGAAGGACGGCTCCTTAGAGAATGATTGGCTCACGATGACTTCAGATAGGGCTTTTTTGATGTTCTTCCGCAATGAGGTGAGCTTCCTCAGTTAATCTTATCCACGGAAGAACATATTTTATCCCGCCAAGATCATAGTTGTGATGAACCAAAGCATTCATGTATAGGAAAGCTACCGCGGAATTTAAACGCCGTGGTCCCCATTCCAATGCGCTGTCGAGTTCCTCTACATTCGTCGCATCTTTACCCTGATCTAGAAGAAAATTAATAATAGTCTGACCATCAGTCTTGGGATTCCAATTTTGAAAGATCTGGTCCGTCTTGCAGAAAAAATATTGCCTAGGGCCTATTGCATGCCAGCCGAGCGGCGAGTTGCGCTTATATGTTTGTAAATCAAAGCTGATTTTTCGAGTTCGTAGACGGCCAAACCAAGTTCTTTTTGCGCGTTTTCGCCGTTTATTTTGTCGCTGACGATTTGGACGCACTCGTTATACTCAATCCGTGGATCATTGGCTTGACCTAGCTCCGATCTATTACTGAGTTGTTTTAAAAGCAGCATGCACAATTCGGCTTTACGGAACTGAACCCCCGGTGCCAGCCCGTTGTTTTCCACGATTCGCAGCAATTCTTGCGCCGAATCTTCCAATGGTACCGGAGCATTCCTACCGACCCTATCCAAAATTTCGCTAATCTCGCTTTCGATTTTTTTGAACCTTGCACCATTTTCGATAGTATCCCATTCGCGAGCGATGGCCCCAGTCCAAGGGAAGCTGGCGAAGAAATCCAACATAATCCTTTTGCCAATGTCGCGTATATTCATCTGCGTAAGTCCTTCGACGCATGTAAACGAGTCGCTCTTCGTTAACAAATAAAAGCCAAGCTTTTTTGCTTGGCTCATAAACTGCAACAAAGATCTACATTAAGAGGGGGAGCCTCCAAAAGCGTCCCTGCAAACCGTTCCATCTCGATCCGGCCGAAGCCTGTGCCGTGTTGCGACGCACGGTGATTTCGGTTAGAAGAAAGGGCGAAAGCTAAGCTCAAGGGGAATCAGTTTCTCGCTACTATCTAGTCGGGTCCGGAAGTAATGAAAAGTATAGCCGTCGCCCTTTTCGGTCTTACTTTCTCGGTACTTCCTTTTGTCGAAATTTCGGCGGATGAGTTACGAGGATCTCGGGGCTTTGGCCATTCAAAGCGGAGCCACTTCGCTGGGAACTTGAGCAAGTCCGGTCGCTTCCATGCATCCTTTGGCGGAGGCGGATTGCATCCAAAATTTGGTGCTCGCCATGTCCAACCTCATCACTTCGGCCACCGCAAACATTTTCACCATAAGAAGGTTTTTGGCCCACATCATCATTTTGGCCATCGTCACATCATCATTCCCCGCCATGGCCTCCATAGCGGCTTCTTCTTTGGTCATCGGGTTATCAGCGTTCGCCCCTCCTCGGTGGTCATCTGGTCCCATCCCGGGGCAATAAGCGGTTACACCGCGCCACCTCCTGAACGCACCATAGATGGAGCGAGAGTGCTTGAGAGGCCGCTTATCACAATCATGCTCCGCCACCGCCACGAGCTAAGCCTTTCGCCGCAGCAAGTTCAGGATCTTGAAAACCTGAGAGATGGATACCAGCGCGAAGCAATCCGCCACGAGGCCGATATCCGGATCGCCGAAATGGATCTGCAAAGGCTTTTAAAGACGGACCCTGTGGATCTAGAACAGGTCAAAGTGAAGCTGCAGGAGATTGAACAAATTAAAGCGGAGGTGCGGCTTGCCCGTATCCGTGCTATCGAACAGGGAAAGGCTTTGCTATTGCCTGAGCAGCACGAGAAGTTACAAGCCCTGCTCGGCGAGTCCCGGTACTCAGGACTCGGGGAGGAACGGTTCAGCCCACCTACAGAAGACCAACCTTAGTCGTTTATTGCGAGGCATTTCTTGACGTGATCCGCACACGTGCGGAAAGAGATCAAGACCGGCCGAACAACCTCCGCAAAGAATTAGTTGCTTTGCGTATCCTCTAGGTACTTTCACCCTTCTTCGGTGGCTCAATTGGTTTGAAGCGGGAAATGGGGATGGGAAAATACCTTCCGAAGGCTTCCCTTTCGGATGGGATAAATAGGAAGAACCAGATGCCTTTGAGTGCTATTCCCTCATACACCGTTATGGCTCGCCATTGGCTCCCTGGAGGACCAATGGTCTATTGCTCCGAATCTTTCTTTCGAAGCGCATGGTGCATTAACGAGCTGTCTTCCAATCCCCACCGCTTCCAGAATGATCTCTTCTCGCCAACAATGAACTCCTCAAAACCCACGAGGAGATTTCTAGTGGTGTGCCGATACTTTTTCACGCTTCCAATTTCATAGCCTAGTATTGCCAAACCCGGTAGAAGCAGTGGACGCTCCTCAACGAACACCCATTGATCTTGATCGGCGAAGTCCGGAACCTCGCTCAACGGGGAGCCCAAGGTTGGGCTAACGTGTTGAAGAACGGCAAGGGCAAGACAGACCAAAAACGATATCAATCTTTTGTTCACTGATTCGGCTCCGCCGCCGATTTATTAGAAGGTGCAGTGTTTATCCCACCTCCGATGCGGTTTTGATTGGCACGAGCAAGCTCGAATTATACTCTCTTTCCGTTGGCGGAGAAGTTTGATGGAGGAGGAAAACCTCTGTCCGGTGGCTCCGCTGGGCCTTTCTGTTTTTCCGACTGATCCCATACGTCGATTCCATCAGCAACGCATTTCATCGACATCGAAAATCCAGCGAAACCGAATCGAGATTGTGTTAAAAGAGAAAAAGGCAAGCGCTTGCTTGCCTTAACTGAAAAATAAAGAACTATTGTAAAGGACCCTCCAGCAACGTTCCCGCGAACCGCTGGTATTCTAAGCCACTATCCGGACCGGGATACGACGGCAGGGGCGCGAGCTAAAGTTTTTGATACTGACCGGGCTTCAGTCTTTTCACTTTGCGCTGCTTGACCCACTTGGCTAAGACGCGATGGGTATAATTCCTTGATTTCACCTTTGCCAAATTGGCTACGTTGCCGAAACCAAAAGAGCCAGGAAGCTGTTTGAGCACGGAATTCCAATCGACCGGTTTTCGACGGCCTTTTCTGCTTGCTTTGGTTCTCGCCATCCTGGACCGGCCGTTAAGGACACTTTGCACTTTCTCATACCTTGCCAGCTCTTTCCTTAAAGAAACCAGCTCCGAACTCTTTTTGGATATCTCTCTTCTTAGGTCAACAATTGTCTTTTTTACGGCAACCCTCAAATCAAGAGCCATATAATGAACCCTCCATCGCTACTTACTGACTGTGGTAGCAGGCAAGTACGTTGGACACAATATCAGCAACGTCCCCATTTCGATCCGCTGAAGCGGACCCACTTGAGGTAAAGGCCTGGCTTCCAGACCCTGGGGGCTGTCAACCTCAGATTTTTCTTGGATTTTGACCAAACCGGGGCTATGTTCCCTCCACTGCGGGCCTGACCACGGAGCTCTTGGGAATCCGTACCCCACTGGTTTTCTGCGAAAGATATCCATGAGGTTGGCCAAATTTACTACTCTCATTATCTTGCTAGCCTTAGGACTCTATATCGGCCTGACCTTGTATTTCTTTGGCTCAAGCCGACCGTGCGGGATATTAGAGGCCCGCATGAAGCCTTACCGAATAAAGTTGGAAAGGGAAGCAGCCTTTAACATCGAGAGAAAACACTCTCAGGAGGGGGAACAAGTTAAATTCCGAGATCCCGAAATATTAAAATTACTTGAGGAAGACAGGAAGAGAATTGAAGAAGCGCCCGAAGCTGCGATGCGAAAGTTGCATCAAGAGCTTTCTGAGCTAACACCTGTAGAGTGCGCCTTGAAGGCAATTAGTTGGAGACCCCCTGCATAGAAAACCGGCTGATAAGTCGATGTCCCTCCCGGCCCTCAGGGGCTGTATGCAAGGAGCCGCTCTTATACTGTTTTCCCGGGTCCCTTTTGTCTCGGGATTGAATTGAAGCTCCGATTTAATCCGAGCCGGTGTACAAAGAAAAAAGGCAAGCGCTTGCTTGCCTGTGAAGGCCAAAGAACTAATGTAGAGGAGCTTCCAGCAGTTTCCCCGCGAACCGCTCCATTTCAATCCGCTGGAGGGCGCCATTCGTTGGGCGGCATTGGTGAAGGCATTGATCACTCCGAACCGATTCGGTCCTGGCTCAACAAGTAGCTCGATACCAGCTCGTCCGTTAGCTTCGCAGACGATAATGAATATTCCTCCGAAAGTGGATCTTGGGGCGAGGCAAAACACCAGCGCCTAAATACTGCGAGTAACCTTAACAGTCGTTGTCATGTTGTCCTCTGTCCGATACGATTGGCTGCCGTGCTTAATTGGCTCTTTGGCAAAAGGCATCAGGCGATAAGAGCGGAGGACTCCGTGTGGATGTCCAGCGCTGCTAGGCTCAGGGGTATTCGACGGGAAGTCGAGCGACTCACCGGAGAAGGGCGGAGCGTAGTCGTGGTCGCGCAGACTTTGCCAGTCTTTGACGACCTGGTCCGGGAACATGCGCAATATAAACCTTTGCTCTGTCGGGACCTGTTTGGTCTCGACGCTTTGCGGGGTGAGTTAGACCGAGCGGGGTCGGTTGCCATCGCACTGGCTAACGTTCTTTCGACCGACGTGAAGCCGTCACCGAGCGTCGGGGTGGAATTTCTCGTCTGCGGGCGAAGCGAAGCGCAAGCACCTGACGAGTCGATCGTACGCTTTGCCGATCTTCTCGGTACCAACGCCCGAGTAGCATTTCATCTCTCGCTGGATGACGTACTGCTTAAAGATTATGTCGGATCACTTAAGCAACTGCTCGGCAGGCTTAGCCTCTCTGAGGACGAGGCGATATCGAGCCCTATGGTGACGCGGGCGATTGCCCGGGTACAGGCGAAAAAAGTGTCGTGAAGAGAGATCTCGGCATGCGATTTTATCCATTCCCTTTCATTAGCGCTCTTTTTCAGATCCGGTGACATCGACCAATTCGAGAAGTAGTCACGTTAGCCTGAAATAGACTGACCGAAGTTCATCGCCGCTAAAAGCATCGATCTATCTTATGACTACAGTTTTCGTAACCGCTGGCGTCGCTTGTATCATCGCGGCAATAGTTGGCGGCGGACTTAAAGCCTTTGGTATGGAAATCCCTGCTCTCAAATCGCGTGCGCGCCGAATAGCATTAGCTAGCTTTGGAACCGTTTTGACCTTTGCTGGGATTATGCTGGACAGGCATCCGTTCATTCGAGAACCATCGGCTAGCTTCACTGATCCAGGTCAAAAGCTCGCCCGTGCGACTACTTGTCTTGAAGAATATTTTCGGTCCATGCCAAAGGATCGAATTAGCAACGTCGAGGGGGGGCGAGGGATCATCAACTCATTGGGCCGAACCAGCCCAAAGACCAGCCGATTGGTATTATCTTTAGAGAAAACAGACAGTCAATTGGCGCCATGAAGTTTGAGTTCTTTTCGGGCAGTAATAGCTTCAAAATCAATTCTGTCGTCGACGCGAGTTGTCAGCCTGTTGAAGATTATCGGAATGCAACCAGGAGCGGAAACAAGCGAGTCCTGCAAAATTGGGATGATCTGCAAATCCGATTCGGCAATGCTGAGTACGGCGCGAGCCTTGAGTATGGCCAAGGCGCGATCGATACGGACTTTATACGAATAGCCCCAACACGTTAGCCCCGCTCGATTTCTCATAGAGGGAAGATACAAGCGGCACTGCTGCCGGGATGACGGAACCAGACGTTACTCTAACCGACTACGGCCTGACGATCGAATGCGCGGTCTTGGCTTTCCTGCTCTATTGTTATGGCGATCGAAGCGCGTCGCTGCGCCCGTGGTTCACCTTGTTTTTCGCCTCCATCGGAGCCGCAGCGCTCGGCGGCGGAACCGTTCACGGATTTTTCTCCGATACAGAGACGCTGGGATATCGCATTCTGTGGCCTTCGACGTTGATCGCAGCTGGACTAACCGCAATGGCCACCTGGATCATCGGCGCAAAGCTTTGGCTTTCAGAAAAACTCGCCCGGACCATTAGCATGCTGGCCATATTCGAGTTTGCCGTTTACTCCATCATGGTCCTGTTTTTCACCCAGAGCTTCTTTCTTGTCGTCGTCAATTACCTTCCAGCGACTCTTTTTCTGCTGACAATATTCTATCTCCTCTACAGCCACATGAGGGCTCCAGAATTGCGCGCCGGCTTCGCCGGTTTGGTCTTGACGTTCGTTGCCGCCGCGGTCCAAATCGCCGGGATCCCGCTCCATCCGATTTACTTCAGCCACAATGCCCTCTATCACGTCATTCAGGCGATAGCTCTCCTGATGATTTTTCGTGCCGCGCGCTGGCTGATACAAAGGCGCTAAGAGAGAGGCCCCTATGTTGAGTAGAAGAGAGTTCTTAAAAGCGGGCGCGAGCGCGGGGGCAGTACTCACCCTGGTGAACTCCAGTTGCAGCTGGCGATTGCCAGAGCAATCACCAAGCTCCGCTAACGATATTCATTCTCAACTGAACTTGACGCGCCTGCATCGAATCGTCCGGCCGAAGTCGGCCGAAGATGTCGCGGCGGCAATCCAGCGAGCCCGGGCGGAAGGCAGGGCCGTCAGTATCGCCGGAGGGATGCACGCGATGGGTGGCCAGCAATTCGGCACGGACACAATCCTGTTGGACACACGATCGCTTAATCGGGTTTTGAAGTTCGACGCTGGCGCAGGACAGGTGGAGGTTGAAGCCGGAATCCAATGGCCCGAGCTGGTGCAGTACCTCATCGAAGCGCAAAAGGGTCGAGCCCAGCAGTGGGGAATTGTCCAGAAGCAAACCGGCGCCGATCGGTTGTGCATCGGAGGCGCGCTGTCAGCGAACATTCACAGCCGCGGCATACACTTGAAGCCCATTATCAACGATGTAGAGTCCTTCATTCTAATCGATGCAAACGGAAATCCGCGCACCTGCAGCCGCAAAGAAAATGCCGAGCTATTCAAATTGACCATCGGCGGATATGGCCTGTTCGGACCGATTGCGTCGGTGACTTTGCGCCTGGCTCCCAGAAGAAAGCTGGAACGGGTTGTTGAGGTGCTTGATTTGGAAGACTTGATCCCTGTGTTTCAAGAGCGGATAGCCGACGGATCGCTCTATGGGGATTTTCAGTACATGAGCGATCCCGATTCGCCCGGATTTCTGCGGCGCGGGATAGTCTCGCGCTATCGTCCCGTCTTGGATGATAGGATCGTTCCGGAAATCCATAAAGAGCTGTCGGTCGAGGATTGGAAGCGGCTGCTCTATCTGGCCCACGCCGATAAGAGGCGGGTGTTTGAAGAGTATTCGAATTACTATCGATCCACTTCAGGCCAGGTTTACTGGTCGGACACACACCAACTGAGCACCTATATTGACAACTATCATGCGGATTTGGACAAGCGACTGGGCGCCGCGGATAAGGCGAGTGAAATGATTAGCGAGCTTTATGTCCCGCGAAAAGA
>DASQUN010000418.1:0-3416 GCA_035641275.1 Candidatus Udaeobacter sp.
GCATCATGTTGAGCGCCACCGGCGCCGCGTCGATCTTCATTGCCCGTGGTTACCCGTTCGGCAGCGCGATGCGCATGGGGGCGGGCTATTTTCCGACCATTCTGGGCGGGATCCTCGTCCTGTTCGGCCTCTACGTGATGATCATCGGGCTGCGCACGGGCGAGAAGATCGCGGCTCACTGCTCGCTTCGCGCGTTGATCGTGCTGCCCCTCTCAGTGGTCGCTTTTGGGATATTGATGGCACATGCCGGCTTCATACCGGCGCTCGCGGCGCTGATCTTCGGGTCGGCGTCCGCGGGACGGGACTTCAAGTTCAGCGAACTCTTGCTGCTTACGCTTATCCTGACCGGCCTTTCGGTCGCCGTATTTATCTGGGGTCTCGGGCTGCCGTACCCATTGGTCAAAGGCTTGTGACACCGTCGCATGGAACTCTTCAACAATCTGATCTTCGGCTTCGCTGTGGCGCTCTCGCTCCAGAACCTGCTCTACTGTTTCATCGGC
The DNA here is from genome assembly GCA_035641275.1 of Candidatus Udaeobacter sp. Taxonomy (GTDB): domain Bacteria; phylum Desulfobacterota; class Binatia; order UBA9968; family UBA9968; genus DASQUN01. Next base: position 501 of record DASQUN010000418.1, read on the forward strand.
GTACTGGTCGGTACCTTGATCGGCGTGCTTCCGGGCATCGGCCCGCTGGCCACGATCGCCATGCTGCTGCCGCTCACTTTCAACGTGCCGCCGGTTGCGGCTATGATCATGCTCGCCGGCATCTACTACGGCGCAATGTACGGCGGCTCGACCACTTCCATTCTGGTGAACCTGCCGGGAGAAACGGCCGCAGTAGTCACATGCATCGACGGCTACCAGATGGCGCGGCAGGGGCGCGCCGGAGCGGCCCTTGCGATCGCGGCGATCGGCTCGTTTTTCGCCGGTACCGTCTCCACCTTGTTGATCGCGCTGTTCGCCCCACCGCTTGCCGAGTTCGCGCTCAAGTTCAGTTCAGCGGAGTATTTCTCCTTGATGCTGATGGGTCTGGTCGCCGCGGCGGTGCTCGCCCACGGCGACATGGTAAAGTCCCTCGCCATGGTCGTCGTCGGTTTGTTGCTCGGCATCGTCGGCACCGACGTCAATTCGGGGATCAAGCGCTTCACTTTCGGTTTCTATGAATTGGCGGATGGGATCGGAGTCGTGACGATCGCCGTGGGAGTGTTTGCGGTCGGCGAAATCTTGAGCAACTTGGGCGACCCCGAGGAGCGCCAGGTCTTCACCTCGAAGGTGACGAATCTCTTTCCGACCAGGGAGGATCTGAAGCGCTCTTTTGGCGCGATCGTCAGAGGAACCGGAGTTGGGGCGTTCTTCGGCGTGCTGCCGGGCACGACGCCGGCCATCGCTTCGTTTTCGTCCTACATGATCGAGAAGAAGATCGCCAAAGACCCGTCGCGCTTCGGCCAGGGCGCGATCGAGGGGGTGGCGGGACCGGAGGCCGCCAACAACGCAGATGCGCAATGCAAATTCATCCCGATGCTCACCCTGGGCATTCCCGCAAGCGGAACGATGGCGCTCATGCTCGGCGCGCTCATGATTTACGGCATTGCGCCCGGCCCGCAGGTGATGACCGAGAAGCCCGACCTCTTCTGGGGGCTGATCGCGAGCATGTGGATCGGCAACGTAATGCTGGTCGTGCTCAATCTGCCGCTCATCGGGATGTGGGTGAGCCTGCTCAAGTTGCCTTATCGCTTGCTCTTCCCCGCTATCATGGCGTTCTCCTCGATCGGCATCTACAGCGTGAACAACAGCTCGTTCGATATCTATCTCATGGCGATCTTCGGCATCCTCGGCATCGTCTGGAGGATGCTCGATTGCAGCCCGATTCCGGTGATGCTCGGGTTCGTGCTCGGGCCGATGGTGGAGGAAAACCTGCGACGGGCGTTGCAGGTCTCGCACGGAGATCCATCGGTGTTCGTCACCCGGCCTATCAGCCTGGCGTTCATTGTCGCTACGCTTTTGATCCTGATTGTGATGGCGGCACCGACCGTTCGCAAACGATGGGGCGCCGCCGGAGCTTCGTCGCGTGAAGAGCTAACCTAGTAAAGGAGAGGTGGTGCCTATCGTTGTTGGGCTGATATCGACCCTGCTCAAGGGCGAGCGCGTCCAGCAGCTTCGGGTTTGCACCCGGGGGCCGGACGATTGACCGCCCGAACAGCCGGAGAAGTAGACTCAGCGCTCATCGGAGAATGTTAAGGAAGCGATCTTAGCGCGCCGGTAGAGGATCAGCGTGGGCGCGTTTGTTGAATGACTCAACTACGTCAGGCATGCGCGGCAGTTCCCTGATGGTTTTCTCCAAAGCGCTGAACCCGTTCCATCCAATCGTCCGCGCAATTATCTCCAGCCCAGCTCTTTCAACGCCTGTCTCAAGTAACTCATATCGACGTATTTCTCCGGGCTGGGAATCGGCCCCTTCATCCCGGTCTGCTCCGCGTATATGTCCACTACCGTCTTTAACCCATCCAACTCAATATCGAGCTCCGGATGCCACGCCTGATTGGTGAGGTAGTAGTCGAGCCCCTTCTCGGCCAGGCTGGGCGTGAGCTGAAATTCCTTGGCCAAAAATTCCGTGGCCGCCTTTTTGTCCTCCTCGAACCATTTTTTGGCCCGGAGAACCGCTTTCAAAAAACGAACCACACGAGGTCGATTTTTTTCCGCCCAACTCCGTCTTACCGAATACGCAGAAAGCAAATAGTTGGGGAAGATATCCGCCACACGTCCGATCACATTAAATCCCGCCTCTTGGGCCTGAAAGGCATTGGGCACGGCCATCATGGCCGCGGCAATCTGGCCGGCACTCATGGCCGCGAAGGACGACGTGGTGCCTCCTACGGCCAGGAGCTTGTAGTCTCGCGGATACTCCAGTCCCTTGATCTTTAGCACCCTCCTCAAAACAAAAGCGGTGCCTGAAGTCAGAGTGGAAGAACCGATCGTCGCACCGCGAAGATCTTCGAAAGTTTTGTAGTTCTTCCCGCCCATAATCATGTGCGTTATCTTGCTGCTGCTGGCGACCATCGCCAGGTCCATCCCCTGTTCCACTGCCGCTATCGGACCGTCATTGGCGACAAGTCCGGCGGAGATCGATCCGGCAATCATGGCTTGGACGGCTGGAGCGGTGCCGCGCATCAGCACAACGTCCACGTCGAGACCTTCGCGCTCAAAATATTTCAGCCGCCAGGCGGCCCATAGATGGCCGTAGCCAAGGACTTTGGAAGAGACCCCGACCGGGAATTTGACTCTCTCCTGACCGGATGTCGGGCTCGGATGAAAGAACAGCAGAAAAACTACCGGGATGAATCGCTTTACCATTGCCCCCGCTTTGGCGACTAGCTATCGCACCAGGGATTCCGATGTCAAGTTGAGCTTTACGAGTTGTTTGACCCGGAGTTCTCGCTTACCTCTATCCTGAAGCTTTTAGCTTCTCTTGTGTTTGGGTTTTGGGCCTGAAAAAGTCCGGCAAATGACAACCAGCGGCAGTCAACCCAAGCGGATTCATGCGGTCCCTTGCAGGCGGGCAAG
>DASQUN010000419.1:0-4637 GCA_035641275.1 Candidatus Udaeobacter sp.
GCAGGAGCAAAAAGGCTTTCAACAAGCTCAATGGTTGAGGTTAAGGGGGCTACAGCAAAGGTTGACTTTGGAGTAGCGGGCCATTGTGTTATTCCGGAAACGATTGCAAAGCCTACGACCAAAGTTGCTAGAGCCTGCCGTGAAATCTGTCGAGTTTTCATCAAATGTTCTCCTCTCATATTCTTCTACAGCGATTTCATTAGCCCGAACCAACTAATGTGTGCTTCCTGATAGGATTTTTTGCTCGTTCTGCCCTCTGTTGGATCGACGCAGCGGATAAAGCTTCAGATAAACTCTGTAACTGAAAATCATGGCAGCGAGAAAACTCAGTGTAATAATCATGTCAGTCCAGCCGAAGCCAGGAGCAGCGTTCGAACCTAAAGACGGCACAACCAGCAAGTACCGCTCAAGCCACATCCCCACCAAAGCGATACTTGCCACGAAACACAGAACCGATGAACTCTGCTTTGCGCGTTGACTCAGAAGCGCGAGGAATGGAACCCCGAAAGTCATGGCTATAGCAGTCCACGCAAGCCATGCCCAAGAAGGGTTGTGGAGCCTGCGCATAAAAAATCCAATCTCCTCAGGGAGGTTTCCATACCACGTAACAAGATACTGGGCCCAAAAGAAGTAAGCCGTTAGAAGACAGAAAGCGAAAACCAGTTTACCTAAATCCCAGAGAGCGGCACTTTTGATCTGCTCATTTGGCCTTAGATAGTTTCGTAGGATTACGACTGTTAGGGTGATTGCCGTTAGACCAATATAAAAGCTGCTGATAAAGAAATACCCGCCAAAAAGCGTGCTGTACCATTGGCGATCGAGCGCCATGACGAGATCGAAGCCGATCAGAGAAAACACGACAGCATAAATACCCACGACAAGGACGGCTAAGGGCGTTAACTTTTGCGCATTGCGATTGCCTCCGGGTCGCCTCTCGTGCCCAGATTCCGCATTTCTTGGAAAACCGCGGCTTTCCGTAAGGCTCGAATGACTCGAAGTTCCATGCAACGTCGAATTTAAAAACCGATACGAGAAGGCCAGGCTCACGGAATAAAGAATTGCAATGCCTAAAATGTCACGCCCGATGAGAAACAATGGATTAAACCATGAATGTCGGCCCGGGAATTCAGATGAATACTTCGGAAGGTAGGGGAAGCCTACGAACAACACGGCAAAAAGTACAAAAGATATCGGCAAGAAAGATCCCAAGCCCATCGCCAGTGGCATGACTCGCCTGCCCCAACGAGCTTCCGTGAGATGATAAATGGCGCCAAGGACGGGGCCGGATTGCGCGACCGCCGAGAAGAACAATAAGTTGATCAAGAAAGCTTGCCAGGCCCTTGCCGGGTCGGCACCCGAAATCTGCCACAAAAATACAATCGCCCCAAAAACTACGAGCAAGAGTAAGGCGAACCCGAAGCGCGAGTTTTTCACCGGGACGCTCCTTGTCGTACCGCTGCCTTTTTTTCATCGGCAAGTTTATCCGGCAAAGTGCGCACGTAATTGGTAACGTGCCAGCGTTCTTCTGGTGTAAGAGCTTCGGCGTAGCCCGGCATCGGCCCGTGACCGCTCGTCACCATACTGAACATATGATTATCGTCAACGCTGCGGAGCAGCTCGGGGGTAAATTTCGGAATACCAGGAATCTTGCTCGCCATGGGAGTCCCGCCTCTACCCTCCGTCCCATGACAAACGCTGCAATAGATATTGAATAGTTGCTGGCCTTTTTTCACTGAAGCTTCTGATGGTTTAATGGGATTCACTACCTGCGCTTGCGAGTGCATGTCACCGTGCGCGTGGCCGTCTCCCGCACCGGCTCCGTGACCGTGCTGGTGTGTTCCCGCGGAAGCCGCAGCCTTCATCTTGTCGCTTGTTCCGCTCGAGTGTGAATGCTTTGCCTTTCCAGCAGAGCTACCTGCTGCATTTCCTCGATGATCGTGGGCTGCCATTTTGCTCGACTTCTGCCCGGATGAAGCAGAGGTCCCATGTTCATGACTGCTGCTCCCTCGGGGACTACGCGGGTTGGAAGAATGATTATCGTGGCCCTCTTTCGTCTTCGCCGCCGGCACTGTTTTGGAGCTGTGTTCGTGGATGCCCGCGGCATCTTTGCGTTGATCGCCGGATGTCGGGCCCATGCTTTGGCCGGTCCCCGTAGTAGTTCCCGGCCCCGTTCCGGCACTCCCCAGAAGGTCATAGGGAAGAGGGTGAGAAGTGGTGCCTGAAGGTTGCTGTGTCTCGCCAGCGTGCGTATGTTGCGAATCTTTCATCTGTGATGGCGCCGCGCTTTTTGAACCCTGATCATGTTTCGCAGCGGCTCCATCGTGCTGGTGGCCGCCCGCAGCGCTCGTCCCGTGCTGGTGACCCATCGCTTGAGAACTTCCTTTCGAAGCATGACCATGTTTCGCAGCAGCTCCACCGTGCTGATGACCGCCCGCAGCGCTCGTCCCATGCTCGTGACCCATCGCTTGAGAACTTCCTTTCGAAGCATGATCGTGTTTCGCAGCAGCTCCACCGTGCTGATGACCGCCCGCAGCGCTCGTCCCATGCTGGTGACCCATGCTTTGATGATCTGCCTCGGATTCGCTCCTCTTCCCAGCAGAAGCGCCGGTACCGCCAACCACGTCTGTAGCAACTGAACCTTGAGGGGGTAGCATCGGCCCTTCCTGTGGCTTGATAGACGCTTGATTGGCCATATCCGAAGTCCACGGTGTTTTCGCCACGTAGGTCACACCCGCCCCTGCTATGAATGAGATTGATGCTACTAATACGAGACCACTAAAACCTTTCATCGCGTACCTCCTCAGCTCCTGCGATAGACAACAAACGCCGCGCTACCTCGGCGCGATCATGCCTACAAGGGACGTAAACTCCGAATCTGTCCACCGAAAAGCGTGAATCATAAAATTTCGGATCCATTGTGCTCCGGTGAATCCCCCAAAAGAGACCTAACATGGTAGCTAGTACGCCGAAGAGAATAGTTAGCTCAAAGCTGATGACGAAAAACGGCGGCAACGAAACGATCGGTTGCCCGCCAGTCATGAGCGGCCACTGCGTCGACGTATGTATCGTCAACAGAAGACCTGTAGCGGTGCCAACCGCGGCTCCTCCAAACGCAAGGAATCCGAGCCAGCTATCGCTTGAGCCCGGTTCAACTTGGAGTTCGTCGCTATTCACGGGCGAATAGACCAACGCCTCCGTAAATCCGGCTTGCCGCAATGCGGTAACAGCACCGTGAGCTCCCGCGGCAGTTTCAAAGCTCCCGATTAACCCGACTTTATCGTTCATCCTTTTCCTTCAGCTCGGAGTGGCTCCAGTCTTCCTTAATCTCGTTGATCGAGACGATCGGTAACAGTTTGACGAATAAGAGAAACCACAGAAAAAACCATGCGAAGCTTCCCGCGGTAATGCTGACCTCTACCCACGTGGGCCTGTAAGAACCCCACGCGGAAGGGAGAAAGTCGCGTGACAGCGAACTGACAATGATGACCAGCCGCTCCAGCCACATCCCGATGTTGATGAGAAGAGAAATGACAAAGAGCCACACCGTCGAGGCACGAATCTCTTCCGCGAAAAACAAAAGCGGAAGGGCAATGTTAAATAGAACCATGAGCCAGAATGTGAAGGCATATCTCCCCGTAGCGCGATAAACATAAATATAACGTTCGAAGAGATTGTCGCTGTACCAGGCAATGAAGAACTCGGCCGCATAGGAGTACGCGAGAATCAATCCGGTAGCGATCATCAATTTGGCGACGTATTCGAGGTGCTTCTCGCTGATATAGGCGTTTAGCTCAAAAGCCCGCCGTAGAGGAATAATAAGGGTCAGGACCATGGCCAGGCCGGAGTGAATCGCTCCGGCAACGAAATAGGGCGCGAATATCGTTGAATGCCAGCCCGGCATAATCGAAACAGCGAAGTCCCAGGAGACGACGCTGTGCACCGAAACCACCAGCGGCGTAGCAAATCCGGCCAGGAGTACATAAACTTTCGAATAGCTCCGCCATTGCCTATGGGTTCCCTGCCACCCGCAAGCGAAAAAGCCGTAGAGCTTGCGCTTCCAGCCCGTCGCTCGATCCCTCAAAGTGCCGAGGTCCGGAATCAAACCGGTGTAGAAAAACAGCACACTGACAGTGAAGTAGGTTCCTACAGCGAAGACATCCCAGATGAGCGGCGAGCGGAAGTTGATCCACAACTGCCCCTCTTGCGGATAGGGAAGCAGTTGGTAAAAATACCAAGGGCGCCCCAGATGAATGATCGGAAACAGCCCCGCTGTCATAACCGCGAAAATGGTCATGGCCTCCGCGCTTCGAGCTATCGAGTTCCGCCAGCGGCAGCGAAGCAGAAACAGAACCGCTGAGATGAGCGTGCCTGAATGAGCGATGCCCACCCAAAAAACAAAGTTCGTTATATAGACTCCCCAGCCGACGGGATGATTGATGCCGGCGACGCCCAGACCGGTCTTGAGCTGATAACCCCAGGCAAAGATCGCCCAGCCCAAAACTACAAGAACGATACCTAGGAGTCCGTAGTAGAGTCTCCCAGGAGCCTCCAAGGTACGGGTGAGATCCCGATTGATCTGCTCGTAAGGTGCAAGAGCGATGTTTTCAGATTTCATTATCCTGCCGCACCTTCTTCAG
>DASQUN010000420.1:0-5472 GCA_035641275.1 Candidatus Udaeobacter sp.
CAGAGCTGCCTGATTTCCCCGGCCCTGTTCCACATGGCGATCAAGGGCGTTATAGCAAGTGTTGACCATGCCTCCGGTAAACCAGCGATAGAACGGAGGGCGTGAAGCATCAAGAACTTTGTCCCATTTCTTGTACCAATGAATCGCTTCGGCCAATTGGGCCCAGAAACTTTCTGAATCGGCGCGCCATCCGGCATAAACTTCATCGTATGTGCTCTTGGGCATCGGTCCTCCTAAGTTAAGCTTCGTAGCCAATCACCTTCATGTCGCTCGCTTGCAACCCTTTCGGCATCGGCATAAGTGGCAGCCGGCTAATGTCTACCGGCGCTAGCGATTCTTTTTTATCCCACAGGCGTTCGCTCCACAACCTCGGTTTGCAGGCCTGTCCAGAGCGAAGTCGAAGGGCCGCTCCAAGGCCCATTGCCTTCGCTCTGGAGGGCTCGCCCCTCGAGCGGTGGCACAAATGAATAACCCGGCCCAGTACCTGTTTTCACTTGGCAATGGCGGTGATCGTTTCTCCGAGATGACCGGGCCGGCGACCAGAAGGTCCCAATGGCCAATAAGGTGATGACATCCAGGAGTTTTTTGAGTAGAGTCAAAGACTAGCTCGTTCGGCTGCTGGAGGTTATCCCTTTGGAAACTGCGGCGCGGGAATTTCAGATCATGGTGAAGACCATCGGGGCCATTTGCAACCTCGATTGTCATTACTGCTATTACCTCAAGAAAGAAGAGCTCTATCCCAAAGGAACGAACTTCCGTTTAAGCGACGAAACGCTCGAGCGATATATCATTCAGCACATTCAAGCCACGCCGAAGGAGATCGTGAGCTTCTCCTGGCATGGCGGCGAGCCGACGCTGCTCGGCGTCGATTTCTTTCGCAAAGCCGTCGATCTGCAAAAGAAACATTTGCCGCCGGACAAGAAACTGATCAATGGTATTCAAACCAACGGCACGACGATCAACGAGGAATGGTGTGAGCTTTTCGCCAGGGAAAACTTTTACATCGGCCTCAGCCTGGACGGACCCAGAGAGCTGCACGATCACTATCGGGTGACCAAGGGACAAAAGCCGACCCATAAACAAGTCGCGCAGGCTTTTCAAATGCTCAGGCGCCACAAGGTACACGTCGACCTGCTCTGCGTGGTCCACGACGTGAACGTCAAGCATCCGACGCAAGTTTATCGCTATTTCAAAGAGATCGGTGGACAGTATCTACAATTTCTTCCATTGGTGGAGCGCGCCGATGGTCCTGAGAAAAGCCTGGTCTCCCGATCCGTTCCCGCCGCAGCCTACGGAGAATTTCTTTCGACGATTTTCGATGAATGGGTGCGAAACGATATCGGCAAGATTTTCATTCAGCTCTTCGATGAATCCGTGCGGCCGTTCCTCGGGATGGAGCACGCGCTGTGCATTTACCGGGAGACCTGCGGCGATGTGCCGGTCGTCGAGCATAATGGCGACTTTTACTCCTGCGATCATTACGTCGAACCGGAACACAAGATCGGCAACATCTACGAACAGACCCTCGCGGAAATGATCGAGCATCCCGCGCAGCGTGAGTTCGGTCAGAAAAAATGGACCACTCTGCCGCGCTACTGCCGTGAGTGTGAAGTATTGAGCATGTGCAACGGCGGCTGCCCGAAGGACCGCTTCATCAAGACGCCGGACGGTGAAGAGGGATTGAATTATTTATGCGCCGGGCTAAAGCGCTTCTTTACGCACAGCAAACCCTATCTACAAAAGTTCGCCGAACTCGTAGACGCCGGCGAGCCAGCCGAGAAGCTGATGGAACTGGTCCGCGCCGGAGACGCGAAGACAAGCATCCATCAAGCAGGACGCAACGATCCCTGCCCCTGCGGCAGCGGCAAGAAGTACAAACGGTGCTGTTTGCCGAGCCGAGCCCAGACGGTCTGACCGTTGAGGAGTTTCGAAACACCACCGTTCGCCCTTCGACCCGCTCAGGATGAACGGATTCTCTCATGAAGCAATTTATATTCTTCCGTTCATGCTGAGCCCGTCGAAGCATGCAAATGCCTTTCTCCACATGCTGTTGATTGGTTTACCTCCAATCCTGAAAGGACCATGGCCGTGACGATCTACGACGACTTTATGGCGGGCGCCATCGACGTCCACTGTCATATCGATTTCGAATTCTCCGCGAAAGAACGAAAACGAGAGCCCGAGTTTCAGTGGCTGCCAAAAGCGGAGGCCATGGGCATGCGCGGCGTGGTGCTGAAATCCCATTGGTGGCCCACGATCAACGTCGTGCCTTACATTCTGTCGTCGCTGCAAACCAAAGTCAGCCTCTGGTCCAGCGTCGCGCTCAACATTACCGCCGGCGGTCCGAATCCTTGTATCGTCGAATCCTGCGCCGAGCTGGGCGGCAGGATGGTTTTCCTTCCGACCTGGAGCGCGCGCAATGACGTGGAGCGGAAAGGTTTCAGCAGTCGGATCAAAACATACTACAAGAACCATGCCCAATTGGAGAACCCCAATTACTATTTTCTCGATGACAGAGGAAAATTAGTACAGCGCGGGCGGGAAATCATCGAGTGTTGCAAAGCTCACAATCTTACTCTCGGCATGGGTCACGTCTCGTGGCAGGAATCCCTCGCCTTTATCGAAGCGGGGCGCGACATGGGCCTCGACAAAATCGTCATTAACCATGCGCAGAGTCACATCATCGCCATGCCGATGGACGCGATGAAACGCGCCGCCGAGTTGGGAGCTTTCGTCGAAGTCTGCTGGAACGCGTTGGCGCCCGGACGTCTAGATTCAGCCGAACTCGTGAAACAACTGCGCGAGATCGGCTTAAGGCAAGTGGTGGCCAGCACGGATTACTTCCGCCCTTATAGCCCCAATCCGCCCGAGCTGATGCGCATGTTTTTAGGCATGCTCCATGAAGGCGGGCTGAACAAAGAGGAAATCAAGCTGGTCGCATGCACCAATCCAGCGAGACTCATGGGGTTGGAATAAACGGCCGACCACGCCCGTTGCGATATTTGCGCCGGGAGTTGAACTTAAAGCTTCTCTTCCTCCGGCACGGTGTCCGTCACCAGATCCCGGATGAGCGGCCGTTTAGACAGCGGCTCGACCGTGATGACGCCGGGAAATAGCTTCGCGATGCAGGTGTATTCCACCTCGCCATTTACCAAAGCCATACAGGTCTTGCAGGCGTTGGCGTTGATGCAGCTGTAGCGAATGGCGAGCGTGCTGTCGAGATTGACGCGGATCCAGCGGAGCGCGTCGAGAACCGACATGCCATCTTCATAGGGCACGCTGAAGTCGTCGTAGCGCTTCGCTTCGTTAACCGAGCCACGCCGTACGCGCAAGGTCGCCGTTTTGGCTGGTGTTTCAGACATGAGGTCCTGCGTGCGCCGTCATGCGAACGGGATCAAGCCAATACGCGCGCAATTCACCGTCCTTTAATTCCATCACTTGGTTTTTCTCCAATGAAGCGTCGGGATGAGGAAAGTCCTCGCGCTGATGCGCGCCGCGGCTCTCGGTTCTGGCAAGCGCGGCCATAATTACAGCTTCGGCCGTCGCTAGCATCGCCCGCAGCTCGAACCAATCTTGGATGTCTAGATTGAAGGGCGCTTCGGCTCCAACAGAGAGAGTCGGGAGCTCGTTCCGTAGGCTCTTGAGGTGCGCCAGCGCGTCGGTAAGCTTATCCCCCGTGCGAAACGGTCCCGCCTTTTCCCACAGGAGCTTTTGCAGCTCTGCTTGACAGGTCGCGGGAGAAAGACCTTTTCTGAATCGTTGGCTGGTTAACGCACCAACCCGCCCAGCGATAGAATCAGCAGATTTTTGATCCCACGACGCCGATGCAAGCTGCGCCTGCCGCGCCGCCGAACTTCCGGCGCGGTGGCCGAAGACAAACGCCTCCGTGATGGCGTTGCCCGACAACCGGTTGGCCCCGTTGGCGCCACCAACGGCCTCGCCTGCCGCATAGAGCCCTCGAATGCGAGTCTCCATGTTCGCGCTAACGCGAACACCGCCCATATGATAGTGAGCGATCGGCCCCACCTCCACCGGCATTTGACCGAGATCGATGCCGTTTTTGAGCAAACGATCGATCACCGGCCCGAAAGCCTCCCGCAGCTCGCGATCGGCGATATGGCGAAAGTCGAGATAGGCGCCGCCGTGCGGCGAGCCCCGGCCGGCCTCGACTTCCTTCAGAATCGCATACGATGCCACGTCGCGCGTGGCCGTATATTTCCCGAAGTCCGTGCCGCCGTAGCGGTCCACGAATTCTGCAAATTCGCCGTTGAGCAATTTCCCGCCGAGCTTATAGCGGAAAGGGTCCCACATGATGGGATCCATGCCGACAAGACGGGGCGCGAGGTGTCCGATAGGAAAAAATTGCACGAACTCCATGTCGACCAATTCCGCGCCAGCCCAGAGCGCCAAGGCATAGGCCTCACCGGCCATATTCGCCGAGGCGCTGTTTCGGGCGTAGAGCTTAGTCAAACCGCCGGCAGCCAGAACCACTGCTTTGGCTTGAAAAGTCACAAGATCGCCCGCGTTGATATCCAGACCCACGGCACCCATGGCGCGGCCGTCGTAGACGAGAATCTCGACGATCGCGACGTTGCTGATGCGGCGGATTTCCGGAATCTCGCTGACTTTGCGCCGCAGGGTCGCCGCGACCGCCGGTCCCGTATTGAGAAAATCGACGTAGCAGCAGCGCCGCCGGCTATGGCCCGGCGCCAGCTCTTGCTTGATGTGGCCGTTTTCGCGCGCCCACCGCGTTCCCCACGACTCCATCTCGAGGATGCGTTCGGGTCCCTGTTCGCATAAAAGCGCCGACAACTCTTCGTTACAAAGACCCCGACCGGCCCTGCGCGTATCTTCGAGATGAAGGCTCCAGTGATCCGGTTCTTGTTGTCCGAGTGCCACCGCGACGGTCATCTGCGCCATCACCGTCGCGCCACCGCGCCCAACCAGACTCTTATCGAGAAGGATAACCGACGCGCCGCGGCGCGCGGCAGCGATGGCCGCATACATCCCGGCGCCGCCGGCGCCAATGATCAATACGTCTGTTGACAGTTGGGGCATCGAATCTCGCGAACCTCGATGGAAAGGCAGGGCTTAGAGCGAGTCCTTGGCAACGAAATCCCTGTGCTCTTGGAGTTCGTACAGCGCCTGCTTAGCGGCTTCTTGTTCAGACTGTTTCTTGGTCCGTCCTTCGCCTTGACCCAAGACTTTACCACCCAGCGTGATTTCGGTCACGAAACGTTTCTCGTGGTCCGGGCCGGTTTCGGACACCACCCGATACGTCGGCGGAGCGCGAAAAAGCATCTGGCTGATTTCCTGTAGTCGGGTTTTGTAATCTCGAAGCCCGAGCTTTTTCTCTCTCACGTCGGTGGCAAAATAGCGCTCCACCACTCCTCGAGCAGCGTCGTAGCCGCCGTCGCGATAGATAGCGCCCAGGAGAGCTTCGAAGGCACCGGCGAGAATCGACTCCTTCTG
>DASQUN010000421.1:0-8340 GCA_035641275.1 Candidatus Udaeobacter sp.
TTCAGCGGATCAAGTTACCGAGCCGTTCCCAACGCACCCAACGATCGCCGCCATCCCACGACCAATAGATCAAGAATGCCTTCCCCCGCACCTCGTTCAGATCCACATAGCCCCAGAATCGGCTGTCATAACTCCGATCCCGGTTGTCACCCATAACGAAGATGCGGTTGTCCGGAACCGTTTTGGGGCCATAGTCGTCACGACTGGGGAGACCCGCGGTTTGGGGATCGTCCCCTTCGAAATGGGCATGGGGATCGTCTATCTGTTTGCCGTTGATGTAGACCTTTTTACCTCGGATTTCCACAGTATCGCCGGCGACTCCAACAACCCGCTTGATAAAATCTTTCGAACGATCTTCCGGGAATATAAAAACGACTACGTCGCCGTGCTGGGGTTTGCTGAAATCCACCACGTAATCTTCCAAGAACGGAATGCGAATGCCATAAGCCAACTTGTTGACGAGAATATGATCGCCGATCTGGAGGGTCGAAATCATCGAGCCCGACGGAATCTTGAACGCCTGGACGATGAATGTCCGAATGAACAGCGCCAGCAGCAATGCCATGCCGATGGCTTCGGCATATTCGCGAAAAGTCGACTTGCTTTTGGCGGTCTCTTGGGCTTCCGCCGTGGCCGGCTCTTTTGCTTTCGTCACCTTATCTATAGGCATAGCCACTCCGTGATTAGACTTTCAAGGCGGCGAGAAACGCTTCTTGGGGGATTTCTACTTTGCCGACCTGCTTCATCCGCTTTTTCCCTTCCTTCTGCCGCTCCAAGAGCTTGCGTTTGCGAGTGATATCGCCACCATAGCACTTTGCGGTCACATTCTTGCGTAGCGCCTTGACCGCTTCGCGCGCGATCACTCGGCTCCCGATCGCCGCCTGAATGACGACTTCAAAGAGCTGACGGGGAATCAATTCTCGCATGCGCTGCACGAGATCACGTCCCCGATAGTAGGCTTTCTCGCGATGCACGATCATCGACATCGCGTCGACCAAATCCCCATTGATCCGCACGTCCAATTTCACGAGATCCGCTGGTCGATAACCCGCCACCTCATAATCCATCGAGGCATACCCGCGGCTGACCGATTTCAACCGGTCGTAGAAATCGGCAACGATCTCGTTCAACGGCAACTCGTAAACTAACATTACCCTAGTCGGGCCCAGATAGCGAATCTCCTTCTGCCTGCCGCGCTTTTCTTCGCACAGGTTAATCACGCTCCCGAGGAACTCTTGCGGCAAGTGAATCGTCGCCTCGATGATCGGCTCCTCGATTTTTTCGATCTCTCCTTCGGTCGGCATTCTAACCGGGTTGTCGATTTGCAGCGTCTCGCCGGTCATCTTGGTGATGCGATAGACGACCGTCGCGGCGGTGCTGATCAGACTCAGCCCAAACTCGCGCTCGAGCCGCTCGCGGACGATGTCCATGTGGAGGAGACCCAAAAAACCGCAGCGAAATCCAAAGCCCAACGCTTGAGAGGTTTCCGGTTCGTACGTAAATGACGAATCATTGAGACGCAGTTTCTCGAGAGCATCGCGAAGATTCTGGTACTGGCCCGAATCCGTCGGATAAAGCCCGCTAAAGACCATCGGTTTCAGTGGTTTGAAACCGGGCAGGGGTTCACTCGCGGGCCGATCTTCGGAAGTGATCGTGTCGCCGATGCGGGTCTCGGCAACTTCCTTGATGGCGGCCATCAGAAAACCGACATCCCCCGCGGTCATCTCCGCCACTTCCACGGGTCCCGGAGCAAAGACTCCGAGACGCGTGACTTCGAAGCCTTTACCACTGGACATCATGCGGATGCCGCCCCCCTTGCGCACGATCCCATCAAAGATGCGCGTCATGACCACCGCGCCATGATACGGATCGAACCAACTATCGATAATCAGGGCTCGTAAGGGCGCATCGGGATTACCTTTAGGCGCGGAAAAATGCCGGACGATGCCTTCTAAAATGTCTTCGGTGCCGATGCCTTCCTTAGCGCTGGCAAGAATGGCATTGGAAGCGTCGAGCCCAATGACATCTTCGATTTCTTTCTTGACTCTTTCGGGGTCAGCGTTGGGGAGATCAATCTTGTTGATCACCGGCAGAATCTCGAGATTGTGGTCCAACGCCATGTGAACGTTCGCCACCGTCTGGGCCTCCACCCCTTGCGCCGCATCGACGACCAATAACGCCCCCTCGCAAGCCCCCAGGCTGCGCGACACTTCATAGGTAAAGTCAACGTGGCCGGGTGTATCAATCAGATTAAGCTTGTACTCTTGCCCGTTTTTTGCCAGGTAGCGCAAGCAGACGGGACTCGCTTTGATCGTAATTCCCCGCTCTCGCTCCAGGTCCATGCTGTCGAGAATCTGATCGGTTTTCTCCCTTGCGCTCACTGCGCCGGTGAATTCCAACAGGCGATCGGCCAGGGTGGATTTTCCGTGATCGATGTGGGCGATGATGGAAAAATTCCTGATATGCTCCAGGCTCATCGTACGCCCGCTTCCCGACAATAAGCGATGGTTTTCTCCAGCCCGGCTTCAAGCGCCATTTCCGGCTTCCAACTCAAGACCTTCGCGGCCAGAGAAATCTCCAAACAGCTCCGTCGCTGCTCACCCGGCTTAGCCGGCCCGTGGATCGCGTCCACCTTCGACCCTAACCCCTGCCGCAAGAGTCTGCAGATGGTGACGACATCGGTTTCGATACCGGTGCCAATGTTCACGGGGCCGATATGATCGCTATCCAGCGCTGCGACATTGGCCCGAACCACATCGCCGACGAATACGTAATCACGGGTCTGCCTACCGTCGCCGTTGATCACGGGGCTTTTCCCTGCCAGCAGCTGGGAAATAAAGATCGCCACGACGCCGGCTTCGCCTTGGCTCGATTGCCGCGGTCCGTAAACATTGGCGTAACGTAAGGCGACGTAGGGCAAGCCAAACGCGAGATGATAGTAGATCAGGTAAAATTCACCGCTCAGTTTGCTGACACCGTAAGGGCTCAGAGGCAGCGTCGGATGCTCCTCGCTGGCCGGGATCGGCTCACGATCGCCGTAGACCGCTCCTCCGGAGGAAGAAAAAATCACCTTCTTTACGCCGCCACTTTGACAGGCTTCCAGAAGATTAACAAAACCGATGATATTCACCCGCGCATCAAAGGTCGGGTCGGCAACGGAACGTCGCACGTCCATTTGCGCGGCGTGGTGATTCAGGACATCGGGCTTTAGCTCGGCGATCAATTGAGCCGCCGCCGGGCTCGCCACATCCAGCGGATGAACCCCGGCGCGCGGATTCAGATTGGCGCGCTGTCCGGTCGAAAAGTCATCGATGATGTGGACGTCATGGCCACGATCAATATAGGCGTCGACGGTATGAGACGCGATAAAGCCCGCGCCGCCGGTGACAACAATCTTCACGCCTTTGCCTCCTTCAGGCGGGCACGAAAGTATTCGATGGTCCTGGCCAGTCCTTCTTCGAGCTTTACCTTCGGTTCCCAACCGAGGATTTTTTTTGCCTTGTTGATGTCAGGCTGGCGAACCTGCGGATCGTCCTGCGGCAGGGGCTTATACACGATCGGGCTCTTGGAACCGGTCAGTTCGATAATTTTTTTGGCAAATTGGAGAACGGTCATTTCGTGGGGGTTGCCAATGTTAACCGGCAGATGTTCTTCAGACTCGATCAGCCGATCGATACCTCTGACCAAATCATCGATATACTGAAAGCTTCGAGTTTGTTCCCCTTGGCCATAAACGGTTAGCGGCTCTCCCTTTAACGCCTGCGTAATGAAGTTCGGGACGACTCTGCCGTCGCGCATACGCATTCGCGGTCCGTAGGTATTGAAGATTCGCACAATGCGCGTGTCCAGGCCATGATAGCGGTGATAGGCCATCGTCATGGCCTCGGCAAAACGTTTGGCTTCATCATAGACGCCGCGCGGGCCGACCGGATTGACATTACCCCAATATTCTTCATTCTGCGGACGCACCAGCGGATCACCGTAAACCTCGGAGGTCGAAGCGAGCAAAAAGATCGCCTTCTTGGCTTTGGCCAGTCCCAAGGCATTGTGCGTACCAAGAGAGCCTACTTTGAGCGTCGGAATGGGCAACTCCAAATAATCCACCGGACTCGCCGGTGACGCGAAATGGAGGACATAGTCCACCGGATCTTGGACGTCTATAAACGTGCTCACATTGTGGTTCACGAACTTAAACCCGGGATAGGAGGCAAAGCCCGCGACATTTTCATTGGCCCCGGTGGAATAGTTGTCCATGCAGATGACTTCATGCCCCTGCTTGAGAAAGCTCTCGCAGAGATGCGAACCGATGAAACCGGCCCCACCCGTGATCAAGTATCTAGCCATGATTGCGTCCTATCGAATAGTATTTGAATCCCAATTTTCGCAGGTCTGCCGGATCGTAAATGTTTCGGCCGTCAAAAACCACCGGCGTCTTGAGCAATTGCTTGACGCGTTGAAAATTGGGCCGCCGAAATTCATTCCACTCCGTGAGAATCAGCAAAGCCGCCGCCCCTTTCAAAGCGTCATAATTGCGGGCGGCGTAACGGATTCGATCGCCAAAAATTTTCTTCGCTTCCGCTATCGCTTCCGGATCAAATGCCTGGACCGCAGCGCCCGCCTGCAAAAGCGCTTCGATGACGGTAATCGAGGGTGCGTCCCTCATGTCGTCGGTGCGCGGCTTGAACGCCAGCCCCCAGACCGCGAAGGTCAAGCCCGAAAGGTCCGCGCCAAAATGACGCCTTACCTTGTCGACCAATGTTGCCTTCTGCCGCTCGTTCACTTGCTCCACGGCCTTCAGCAAAAGCATCTCAGGAGCCTCTCCGCCCATGCTGATCATCGCCCGGATATCCTTGGGGAAACACGAGCCTCCATAGCCGACCCCGGGAAAGATGAAATGGGGGCCGATGCGCCGATCCAAGGCAATCGCACGCCGCACTTCCGATATATCGGCGCCCATCTCCTCGCAGAGACATGACACCTCATTGATGAAGGAAATCTTCGTGGCGAGCATGGCGTTGGCGGCGTACTTGCTCATCTCCGCGCTGCGCGAATCCATCACGAGAATAGGATTGCCCGTCCGGACAAACGGCTCGTAGAGCTCTTTGACGGCTTCCAGCGCCTCTGGATCATTGCCACCGAGCACGACCCGATCCGGTTTCATGAAGTCTTCGACCGCGGCGCCCTCTTTGAGAAACTCGGGATTCGTGATGACGGCAAACGGCTGGGAGCACTCTTCGGCGACCCACTCTTTAATCCGGTCGGCTGTACCCACCGGCACGGTACTCTTCGTGACGATGATTTTGAAAGAATTCATGGCCCGGGCGATCCCCTTGGCCGTCGCACGCACATATTCGAGATTGGCACGCCCCGTCGCCCCTTGAGGGGTTCCGACCGCGATAAAGATGATGGTCGATTTCTGGACGGCCGAATCCAAATCGGTCGTAAAAGACAACCGTTGCTCCTCTGTATTGCGTCGAACCATCTCTTCAAGACCGGGCTCGTAAATCGGAATTTTTCCGTCCTTGAGCAGCGCAATCTTTCTTTCATCGATATCGACGCAGACAACGTCGTTGCCGCTCTCGGCAAAACACGTTCCGGCGACCAATCCTACGTAGCCCGTTCCAACAACCGCAAGATTCATGCCTGTTTACCCCCGTCCAGAATTTCGCCCACCACGAACACGGGTCGCTCTTGGGACTCGTGATAAGTCCGAGCCAACAGTTCGCCCAAAAGCCCCATAGTGATAAATTGAAATCCAATG
The DNA here is from genome assembly GCA_035641275.1 of Candidatus Udaeobacter sp. GTDB lineage: Bacteria > Desulfobacterota > Binatia > UBA9968 > UBA9968 > DASQUN01. The sequence goes on from DASQUN010000421.1 coordinate 5,762, forward strand.
AAGATGAGCAGGACGGCCAGCAACAGCAGGGGCCGACCGCCGATGGCAAAGTTATAGATCAGTTTTTGAATGGTCAGGTAAACCGCTATGACAAAGCCTACCCCACCACTGATCAGCCCGATGGCCCCGAAAATATGCGATGGCCGCGTCGAATAGCTGATCAAAAACTTAACCGTCAGAAGATCAAGGGCGACGCGCCAAATTCGCGTGATGCCGTACTTCGACTTGCCGCGCAGACGCGGCCGATGGTTGACCTTCAGCTCGGTCACGCGCGCGCCGCGCTCATACGCAATCGCCGGGATGAACCGATGCATCTCACCGTAGAGCTTCAAATTCTTCGCGATCTCTTTACGCATGGCCTTCAAAGTGCAGCCGTAGTCGTGCAATTTAACGCGCGTGGTCCAGGATATGAGACGATTGGCGATCATCGATGGAAGACGCCGCCTCAGCCAGGGATCGCGGCGCGAGTGGCGCCAACCGCTTACCAGATCGGCACCTCGATCCAGTTCTGCCAGCAGCGCCGGAATATCGGCGGGATCATTCTGCCCATCGCCGTCCATCATGACGACGACTTCGCCCTGCGCGTGAGCCAGTCCCGCAGCCATCGCCGCCGTTTGACCGAAGTTGCGCTTGAGCCTCACCACGCGCAGATGGAGCTCGTTCTGATGCAGCTGCGCCAGCGTCGGAAACGTGTTGTCTTGGCTGCCGTCATCGACAACCACGACTTCATATTGCTTTCCCAAAGGTTCGAGGGCCGCGTTAATTTCCTGAATCAACGGCTCGACATTTTCTTCTTCGTTGTACACGGGAATGACTACCGAAAGCTGCATCGGTTCACGTGTGAAAATCCGTCAATTGAACAAACCGCTGGTAACGCTCCTCGATATCCGGCAACGCCGCCGTCGTCAGTCGTTTTACGCCGAAGTCTTCCACCGTGAAGGAAGCGACCACGGAACCATAAACGATGGCTCGGCGTATTCCGCGTTGGCTGTGGTCTGCGGAGCGGTCCAATTGACCGAGAAAGCCGCCAGCGAAAGAGTCTCCGGCTCCCGTAGGATCGAAAACTTCCTCTAACGGGTAGGCCGGCGTCGCGAAGACGGACGAATCCGAGAATTGTAGAACGCCATATTCGCCGCGCTTTATAAGAACGAGCTTCGGTCCCATTTTGAGAATGGCCCTGGCGGCGCGAACGATATTATTGTATCCGCTAAGGAGCCGCGCCTCGGAATCATTGATCACGAGCATTTCGATGCGCTTGAGCACTTTCCTGAGTTCCTCCCCACTTTCACGGATCCAATGATCCATGGTGTCGCACGCGACAAGTTTCAGGCGCCGGAGTTGATTCAAAACCTCCAACTGCATGACCGGATCGATGTTGCCGAGGAAAACGTACTCCGCTTCACGATAACGATCCGGCAGTTGCGGCACGAAGCCGGACAGGACGTTTAGATGCAGTTCCAGTGTATCGCGGACGTTGATGTCCTCATGATACCGGCCGCGCCAATGAAAAGTGTCGCCCGCTTCGCGCTTGATGCCGTCGAGATCGATCCCGCGCTGAGCAAACAGGTCAAGGTATTCCTGCGGAAAATCCCGACCGATGACGCCGACAATGCGAACCGGCGTGAAAAAGCTCGCGGCGAGCGCAAAGTACGATGCCGAACCGCCCAAGATCCGCTCTGCCGAGCCGAAGGGAGTTTCGATAGAATCAAAGGCAACCGTTCCGACGACCAAGACGCTCATAGATACTTTCCGATGATGGGCTTCAGATTGGCGCGGACGGCTTTTGGAATGTTCCTCCGATCCGTAATAATAGCATCCTTCAGCGATGAAGCGCAGTTACACGACCGGGCAGCAGACAGCGACGTCACCACGCGACGGATAGCGTTCCGGGCCAGTTCAACGTTTCGTTGCAAAACTTTCAAGACATGATCGATTTCGACGTCTCCGGCCGCTTCATTCCAACAATCATAATCGGTGGCCAAGGCCAGAGTGCCAAAGCAAATTTCCGCCTCCCGGGCTAATTTGGCCTCCTGGAGATTCGTCATTCCGATGATGTCGGCTCCCCAGCCGCGGTAAAGACGAGATTCGGCTCGGGTCGAAAACTGCGGCCCTTCCATACACACATAAGTGCCGCCGGCATGAACTTTGGCACCCTCCTGAGTCGCGGCATCGGCGAGTCTCGTCGAAAGATCTTTGCAGAAGGGATCGGCCAAGCTCGCATGAGCGACAATTCCTTTACCGAAAAAAGTGCTGGGGCGCTGGCTGGTCCGGTCGATGAATTGATCAGGAATGACGATGTGGCCGGGCGCGATCTCCTCTCGCAGGCTGCCAACCGCGCTGATCGAGATGATCCTTTCAACGCCGAGCTTTTTCATGCCGAAAATATTGGCCCGGAAATTGATTTCCGTCGGTAAGTATCGATGGCCCTTGCCGTGCCGCGGCAGAAACACGACCTCTGCGCCTGCCAAAATTCCCTTGACGAATTTGTCGGAGGGCTTGCCGAAGGGGGTTCCAACCGCCACCTCGCGAATCCTTTCGAGTCCCTTCATCTGGTAGAGGCCGCTTCCACCGATGACGCC
>DASQUN010000422.1:0-7995 GCA_035641275.1 Candidatus Udaeobacter sp.
TCTTACGATGCTCAGTCCGAGGCCTACCCCGTTAAATCCTCCCGTGTGGGCTTCTTTGACCTGCTCAAACTCGTTGAATATTCTTACCAAGTTTTCTGTTTCGATGCCAATCCCCGTGTCCGCCACTATAAATTGGATGCGATCCTCGTCACGGAGGTTCCGAACTCGCACCTCGACGCGGCCTTTAGACGTGAACTTAAAAGCGTTACCTATGAGGTTTTGCAGAATCTCTTCTAGCTTGATCGGATCAGTAACAATAGGTGGAACACTCCGATCGATGTCCCAACGCACCTCGAGATGATTATCGCGGTTGATTTGTTCCACATGGGCGCGCGCGTGGGCGATGATCTCCTCCACCTCCACGGTATCGATATCCAGCGACATCTTTTTTGCGTCAAGCCGGGAAAGCGCCAACACGTCATTGATCATCTTTAATAGGAGCCGGGCGTGTCGCGATACTTCTGCAGGGCATCTCTTTGCTCTGCATTCAGTTCCCCGAAAAAACATCTCGCGTCAAATCCGAGTTTTCGATGATGATGTTGAGAGGCGTCCGGAGTTCGTGGGACATCGAGGCGATGAATTCCGACTTTGCCCGGGTGGCCTCGAGCAATTCATGATTAGTTTTTGCCAGTGCATTGTCTTTTCATTGACTTCCGCGAAGCGCCTCGCGTTCTCGACCGCCACTCCGACCTCGTGGGCCACCGATTCGCCCTCCGAGATGAGCGAATCGGATGGCATAAAGATCGCGTCGACTTCCCTTCGATCGATGGCGGCAGATGCCTTTTCGAGTTCTTCAGCCGATTCAACCGGTATCACTTTAACCGTCATACCCATTTTCGCGGCCGACTGCTCGGCCTCTGCAATGTTGGACTGGTAGAGAAGACTCTTTGGATCTATAGGCATCGCGATTCTCTTGATCTTCGGGGACAGTTCGCGCAGCAGTTCAAACCGCTTACCCACAAGGTCCAAGGATCCCGAGCTGATTCCTGCAAGATTGGTCCCGGAACTTTTGAAACTCTTCACCAGAAGTGAAGGGTTACCGGCGCTCAGAAACAAGACGGGGATACCAAGCCGTTCAGTCGTCTTAGCCGCCGTCAGTGTCGCCGAGGTGGACGTGGTGACGATCAAATCTGGCTTTTCTTGGACCAATTTCTCAGTCTGTGCTTTTAGTAGGTGCTCGTCACCCTTGGAGTTGTAGAAAGGAGTATCGGACATTCTGCCCCTCCCTGTACCCCAACTCCGCCATCCGGGCTTTGAAACCATCAAGGGAGGGTACAAATTGCTCGGAAGTCGTGAGAGAGCCAATGAGGTAGATTTTTTGAGCATCGGCCGCCTCCTTGTCAATACAGAGAGCCGAGAATCCCCAGAGAATGACAAGGATTCCCCTCAGCATGGCCGCCGCGTTGCACTTCCGGCCTCGAGCAGCACCGGTCTTCTTCGACCGAGGAAGCCATTGTGCATTTACCATAATGCCTACCGTTCGTCCGTCGTGCCGGGATATTGAGGCTTTGAAGCTCCTTGTGGCGAGATCATCGTAATAATCTCGGTTCTACTAAAGCGCCAGCCTCCGCCAAACTTCCTGCCGGGGATGGAGCCCTGCTTCACTAGCTTGTAAACGGTCCGCGGGTGGATCTGCAGAAGACTGGCCACCTGAGATGCGGTTAGAATTTCGTCCATGACGATTACCTCCAAACTTTCCTTGACTTTGCGGCTGTAGTAGACAGGCACGAATTATGCCAGCAGAGCAAACCCGCCGGGCTATCAGAAACGGCTTGAGCGAGAAGGACTTGCGGAACAACTTTAAACGGAAGGCGCTACGAAAAATGACCTGGTGAGGAGGAAACGAGACCAAGATTAACCAAAATTGTCACTGGCCGGATGTAAATTCACATTTCGTATCAGGCCATTAATTTGCGGGCGGTTTCCCGAAGCATGGCGATGCCCTTGATCTCTTGGTCGAAAAGAGGAATGAGCGCACGCACCGAACCGTCGAATTTTTGCCAGATCGTGTCCATATATTCTTCCTGCATCCGAACCCGATTCAGAACAAACTCTGGAGTGCCTGTTCCCAAGGCCTCCTTGTCCAGAAGCATATTGACAATGACCCCGCCGATTGGAATGCCGAAGTCCTGAAACCAGCCGATGAAACGGGAAACGACAGCGATGGGCAAGGCCTCGGGCAAAGTGACAAAAAAGAATGCGGTCTTCTCCGCATCGATTAACCGTTCTCGCGCCTGTCCCATCCGCTGACGAAATTGAAGCAAGTAGGTTAGTAGCGGATCCTCTTCCTTTTTCTTGCTAAAGGAAAGCAACTCCCGGAGGCTGCGCGCTTCCTCTCGTGATTTAAGCATCTTATCGATCCAAAGCGAATATACTTTCGCCATACCCAAGAGACGACGCGCATTGGCTGTGGGGGCGGTATCGAATACGTACACGTCGTAATCGTCCTTGAGCATCAGGTCCACCATATTTTCAAACATGGCAGACTCCTCGAAGGCGGGATTCATGGTTGCGGATTCGACGAAATCATCTGCCTTGGTGCTGATGTCGGCGAACTTCAGAAACCACTGAATCTTCTCTCGGATTTCCTTTTTTGAACGCTCAATAGTCTCTCTCGTATCGATTTCATACGCCCAGAGGTTGTCAGTCACAGGGGTCGGAGCACCGAATACCGATTGCTGTAAGAGCCCTGACAGGCTGTGTACCGGATTGGTGGAAGCCAAAAGCGTGCGTTTCCTTTCGCCCGCTAGCCAGAGCGCGGTGGCCCCCGCCAAAGCGGTCTTCCCCACACCACCTTTGCCGCCGAAGAAAAGGTATTTCAGCTTGGCATGGGCGCCAAAGTACGCGACCATAGAGGTGCTAATCTGCGTCATCTCGAGTCTCGAAAAGTTTTACGGCCAGACGCTCGATCATGGGCAAACCTGTAACGTCTCGCTCCATCTCCGGCACGAAGGCCAAAATCTGCTTCCCGAGGCTGTCGCGGATATCCGCAAGATATCTTTCCTGCATCTGAATGCGGTTCTTCAGATAGTTCGGGATATTGTCTTGCCGTAATTCCTGGGGCAGAACCCGATTGACCACGTAACCTGAGATCGGAACATCGAAACGAGCGAAGAGTTCCGCGGCTTTCTGAGTGTCCAAGATGATCATCTGTTCCGGGACAAGGACGAAGAAAAAAGCGGTCCTCCGCTTGTCGGTAAGAATCTGTGACGAGGTGTTGATCCGGCCCTTAATGTAGCGGAGTTCCTCCAGAATCTTGTCCTCTTCCGTCTTCTCTTGGCGGCGTAGTGTAGCGGTTACCTGGTCGTATTGTCCCATCTCCTCGCGAAGCTTGGTGATCTTGTTGATCCATGCGTCGTAGATCTTGGCCATCGAGAGATAGTAGAGCGCGTGGCCAAGCGGCACCAGATCGTAGATGTAGTAGTCGTAATCGCCCTTGACAATGATGTCGACCACGGCGTCGAAAATGGCGCTCTCCTCCATCGCCGGCTCGGCAGAAGCTGACGCGATGTAGCTGTCAATTTCTTCGGGCACCCGATCGAAACCGTACATATCCAGGATCTTCTGGCGAATCTCATCCTGGTATTCCCGGATGCGCCTATCGGCATCGATCTCCTGGGCCCAAAGATTCTCGATGATGGGTACCGGGCCCTTGCCGAAAATATCTTTCTGGAAAATATCCGACAAACTTGCCTGCGGGTCTACGGAGAAGAGCAGCACCCGTTTTCCCTGGCTGGCCAACCAGTAGGCGCAGGTTGCAGACAAGGTAGTTTTCCCAAGGCCGCCCTTGCCGCCGAACATAATATAACGGCGCTCCGGCTGCCGCTCGAAAACGTCCCGTAATGACATGGATTGGCTGGCTTGATTATCCCAAGGTGTCGGTGATGTCGCGCTCGCGTAACATACGGCGTTTCCACGTACTGATCTGCGGTGTCACGTAGGGCAGCAAGCGCAAGGAATAGTAAGGCGGCAAGATCGGCACGCCCAAAAGATCGCCCATGGTGATGAGAATAAAAAGATGCTCCATGCTGGCTCTGCTGCGGACTGCATGGCGCGTCATCTCGTGGGAGGACATGCCGTAGATGATGTCCTTAAAGACCTGGAAGATGCCTCCCTTTTTCGATTTGTCTTTGTCTGCCATTGAGTAAATCCTTTCTGATCTCGAATCGTGGCGGCGCGCGCCCTAAACGCCGTGTAGGTCGTACTCCTCTTTCTCCCAGAATTCCTTTCTGCGGGCAAGCTGCCGTTTCCACTTGCCGATTTTCTGAACCATGTGCGGCAACAGACAAAGAGAATACGCCGGCGGCATAATGGGGAGGCCGACTAAATCACCTAGCGTCACGAGAAGAAAAAGTGACTCCGAGTCACGCTTCATTTCGCGCGCGTGGTGCGCGAATTGGTAACCTGTCATGCCATAGAAGAAATCTCTGACGCCCTGCCACCTTCGCATCATGGTTTTTCCTCGTGAAAGAAGCTTCCTCGCAATTAGCTGGCGGTATCTAACCTTTCGCCGGCGCGGGTCGGGTGGAAGGCACCGGTTTGCCCAGATACTTGAAGAAGGCACGAAACCCATCGAGACCAATAAAGATCGATGCCAATACGAGCAACACAGCGACCAACACCATAAGTCCTGAACCGATCGTCGGCAGCATTCTGCCGGCAGCGAGATTCGGCAAGTAGACATTAAAGTAAAGGTTATAAGCAGTCACCAAAACCGAGGCGACCGTGGTCACATACATGAGAATCATTGGTATTCCGGCGTAGAGCCAATTCTTGCCTACCGACGCCAGCCAGACTGTCACCACGAGCAGCGACAACGCTGCCATGAGCTGATTAGCCGCTCCGAAAAGCTGCCAGAGATAGATCCAGGTGCCCGTCATAACCAGCAAAATCGCCAAAGCAATCGAGATGAAGGATGAAAAATGCTGGTTGCGGAGTGGGGGTACAATTTCTCCGAGCCATTCCGTCAAAGTCACGCGCATCACCCGGAACAAGAGCTGGGTGACTACCAAAACGATAACGATGAAGGCTGCGAAAGCAAGCGAGACGGCGTAATCAACTGGAATACCCCAGACGCTGATGAACCCGCCGAGACCATTGGCAAAAGCCGCATCGGGAGTGACGCCCTTGGCGCCCACCGAAACGGCGAGGAGCGCTAACATGCCAAGTAAAAACTCAGCGAGCATAGAACCGGCCCCCACAGGAAGTATGTCGGCCTCGTTCTCGATCTGACGGGCCGTGCCGACCGTACCAAACAGCGCATGCCAGCCGGAGATCGCGCCGCAAGCGATGGTCACGAAGAGCATCGGCCAGAGCGGCATGACGCCGGCCGGCCCCATTTGAGGATTCCAGCCTTTGAACATGGGAATCTGAAAGTACGCCACCTCCGGTTTTGTGAATGTACCCACGGCGGCGCCGGCTAGCCCCAAGAGCATGGCTAGCGCCGTAATCCAAAAGCCAACGTAGACAACGGGCTGAGCCAAACGCCAAATGGGTAAGATCGAACCCGCATAGCAGAACGAGCTGATCGCGATAGCCCAGAATAATAAACTCGGCATAATCGTAGCTTCGGCGCCCTTGAAACCCGCCTTTATCGGATCAAAGTAGGTAATTAACGGTGCCCCGCCGGTAAGGCCGTTGAGGCCCTCATTTAGGCTCTTAAACATTGATTCGCTATATTGTCCCGTCAAGATCGCTAATAGTGTGATACCAACCGTTGCTACCGTCGCTGGGATCAAACCGATGCGCCAGCGGTAAAGCATTTGACCGAGCAACAATCCCATGAGCACCAGAAGGATCATTCCAAGATGGGTACGGGGTTGCGACTCCATAACCTGCGCCATAATGCCGACGAAGGCGCCCGCCACGAGAAGTAGGTAAAAGAAGATAAACAGAAACAGAATCGTGCGCGTCCTGGGGGATATGAGGCGGTGCGCCACAGCCGAAAGGCTGTGCCCCTCATTGCGCACCGACAAAACAATGGCGCTGTAGTCACTAACCCAGCCCATAAAGGCCACGCCAAAAACGAGCCAAATCATCGCTGGCAACCAGCCCCACAAGGTGGCGGCGACGATGGCTCCGACGATAGGACCGGCGGCAGCGATGGACTTGAAGTGGTAGCCGAACAGTATATTTCGGTTGGTCGGCATGAAATCCACACCGTCCATGTACAGGGTCGCAGGAGTGGCTCTTTTCGGATCGGGCTGAATGACGTTTCGATCGATCCGGCGGGCGTAACGCGTGTACGTCAGATAAACGGTTAGGGCGCCGAGAATAACGGCAATGAAAGCGTTCATTCCCCGTTCTTTCGTTCTGGCTCCATCGAATGCCGGACCCCGTGATTACTTTTTACCTGCCTCGACATGCCAGAGGTAGAGCGTATGATCCCAGCCGGAACCATCTTTGATCTGTTCTGTCTTGAGCGGTTTCCAGTCGGCCATGTCGAAATCGTGTGAAACCACGCGCGATCCGGGCTTCATCTGCTTCCAGATATTGGGCCGAATCATTAGGTTAACTTCCGGCAGAAGATACATCGTCAACACGGAAGCCTGAGACAAATCCACCGTCCGAATATCCTGCTGGCGAATCTCGACCAGGTTGCCAACTCCGGCTTTCCGGATATTTTCTTGCGATTCCTTAATGCGCTCGGGATCGATTTCGAAACCGATCGCCCGAACCCCGTATTTCTTCGCTGCGGTCACGACGATTCTGCCGTCGCCCGAGCCAAGGTCGTAAACGATGTCGCCCTTTTTGACCTGGGCCAGCTCGAGCATGCGGTCGACAACATCCTGAGGCGTCGGAACATAAGGAACGATTTTTCCTTCTTGCGCTTGCGTCGAAGTTAAGTATTGAACCAACGGTGCAATGAGCGCGAGAGCGACGGCGAACGCCGTAAGCGGCACAAGCCTTTTCATAGTTGACTCCCCCTAGGCCTTTGAATTGAGCACTCGGAACCTAACCGAACTGTTTCGCCTCTGTCAAACCATCCGTACGGGCTCATCCATTCTTCTGCCAGAACTTTCCGAGCCAGCTGCTATTCTCTTTTTCGGCGACTTGCTCTAACTCACCGGAATCTAGCCATATGCCATTGCACCCCGTGCACTGGTCGATCTGGATCCTTTGAAAGGTACGCTCTTTCAACGGCTCCCCGCACTTCGGGCAGCGCATGTGACAAGCCTGCTGGAGAGATACTTTGGTCTCGGTTTCTTGCTTCGCCTTGAGCTTCGAAAGCAGTTCTCTTTCCTTCTTAACGAAGTATTCGTCCTCTTGCGCCTTTTTCCTCTCGTCCCATTTGTTCGCCACAGTCAAGCCTCCTAGTTTCTAGTTCTAAACCGTTTAACGTGAGTCGAACTCCAAATGAAAATCTGTCCTAAATTTTCCCTCAGGCGCAGTTGATACCGATGACCAATCTCGCTGCACGTTGACAGAACGTTTGCGGATCAACCACCATCAGCTTCGCGGACCTCCCGCTTCGTTTCAACGATCTCACCAGGACAGCTGACCTTAAGCACGCCACGGCCGACGGCCAACGCTATAATCCGGTATTAACCCGTAAAGCCGCTTATGTAGGGCAATTTCGAGGCAGTCTTCCTGACCTGATCGAGATTGGCGCGGAGCAGCGTCGTGGAGTCCCACGAACCCGTCGTTAGAGCCCGGCGATAGGTGTCAGGCAGATCAATAGCAATACTTCGTTCATCGAAAGCAATCGTCTTCTTCCCGATATCGAGAGAAAAACGGGTCTGCGGACTCTGCTCGGCGGTCTTCATCATCATCTCGACATCGCCCCGTGATACCGTAACCGTCGGCACGCCGATCATAGTGCAATTACCGGCAAAGATCGCCGCAAAGGACTCTCCCACAATGGCCTGGATGCCAAAGCGGTTAAGCGCCTGTGGGGCATGCTCGCGTGAGGAACCACAACCGAAGTTTTGGTTCACAAAGAGAATGGATGCCCCATTGTACTTGGAGTCATTGAATGGATGGGTCTTAGGCTTT
>DASQUN010000423.1:0-2911 GCA_035641275.1 Candidatus Udaeobacter sp.
AACGTGGCGGGCACAATCGGCCGCCATCTGATAAACGCCGGCCATACCATAGTGGTGTCCAATTCTAGAGGTCCAGAGACGCTGCGTCATTTCGTCGCTGATCTTGGTCCAGACGCCATCGCGGGGACCAAAGAACAGGCCACAGAGTGCGACATCGTTATTCTCGCTACACACTGGGTGAACGTTCCAGAAGCGCTAAAAGGTATCGATTGGCATGGTCGAATTCTGATAGATGCGACTAACGCGCATTTGGAGCCCCCCGACATCAGCCTGGAGGGAGTCACGCGATCACGGGCCGCCTTGAAGGGACGCACTTCAAGCGAGATGGTCGCTGAGATGGCGGTCGGCGCGCGGCTTGTAAAATCAATCAGCAACATGCCGATGGATTGGATACAGGACTTCTCGCCGAACAAACCCCGTACCGTCCTCTTTACGTCCGGCGACGACACTGAAGCCAAGAAGCGTGTAATCGAGTTGATCAACAGTACCGGGCTCGTCGCCATTGACCTTGGGTCTCTTCGAGCAGGCGGTGCATTACATGAGGTCGGCGCTCCCCTGTCCGGCGTTGAGCTCCACTTTGTCCGGCGACTTCGTTGAGAGTTGCTTGGCTGATTAAAACTACAGCTTCTGACCACAACGGTTTGGAAGAAAAAATAATAACAAAGAAAGCATGGAGAAAAATATGAACACGATAAGCTTCACGAAAACCGCAACTCCCGATTGGCTTTTAGCCATATTCGATCCGTTGCCGGGATTAACACTGATCAATGTTTTTACGGTGTTATGGATTTCACTTTTTATGCTGTTCGCAGGGCTGAGTGTGACCCGAGCGCAACCCGGGGCCAACGCTGACGTCGTAACGGCAATCTCCAATTTGGAAAATGACGCCGTCAAAGCCGATTTGGCCGGCGACATAGGCTTTTACCAGAAACTTCTGGCTGAGGATTGGACCCGGGGCGATAGCGACGGGACCTTTTACACCAAGGCCGATGTCTTGAAATTAATGGCCGACACAAAAACCTTTAAGACAAACAGCGAGAAACTGTCTGAACTCAAGGTGCGCGTCTACGGCGATACAGCTGTGGCAACCTACAAGGACACCTATGACATTCTGATCAAGGGTGAACATCGCGCGCACACCATCATCGCCACGGACACTTTTGTTAAGATGGGCGGCGAATGGAAGCAGGTCGCCAGTCACGGGTCAGAGGCGAAATAGCCGCTTAGATTTGCCTTTCCCGAAAGAGGGAACCGGAATCGCCTCGCCGGAGGCACCGCAAAATCCCACCGACGTGCTGTGGCCGCGAGCAGGTGATTGTCGATACGTTGGTGAAGGAACAAATATGGATTACGAGACCTTAGGTACCACAGGGCTCCTGACGCCGATCGGCGATACCTGCCGCGTCATTACATGCGAAGTCGGGATGGGTAAAGATGCCGCGCATTTGCGCGAGACCGATGAGAGTCTGATGCACAGAGGCCATGACCTCTGGCTCGCGGCATTGAAATGGATGTCCGAAGGTTCGACGTCCCGGTGCGGACCAACAGGATCCGGGGCAAGCGCGAATCCGAGAGGGCAACAGCGAAAGGATCCTATCTCATGATGACTGAACAGCAGATCGTAATAATCGGTGGCTCCGAAGGGATCGGACTCGCGGTCGCTAAGGCGGCACGTACCCTCGGGGCTCGGGTTCTCGCCGTCTCAAGAACAAGAGCAAAACTTGAAGCCGCACGAGACTTGGTGAGCGGCTTAGAAATTCGCGTAGCTGACATCAACAACACGGAATCAATTCAAGAGCTTTTTTCTGTGCTCTCGGCCGTAGATCATGTCTATATTGCGGCTGGCAGCACAAAGATAGGAAGTCCGCTCGACCACCCGCTCGACGACTTTCGCCACAAATTCGATGAACGTCTCTGGGGTTCGATTGACGTGGTTCGCGCCGCGCATCGTCTCATGCGTCCCGGTGGTTCATTTACCTTTACCGGCGGCCTTTCTTCCGACCGCCCCGTGAGTGGAGCTTGGGTGTCTGGCATTGCGACGATGGCGACTGAACAGCTGGCGCGCGTTCTTGCTCTGGAGCTTGCGCCCATTCGCTTCAATGCTATAGCACCCGGTTATACGGATACCCCGATGTGGGACCATATCTTCCCGGAGAACGGAGCACAAGCGCTCAGCGACGTCACAAAGAAACACCTGGTTCCCCGTCTGGTGACCGCAGATGAAGTTGCCCAGGCTGTACTGCTTCTTATGCAGAATGAGGCGATCACGGGTGAGACGATCCACGTCGACTGTGGAGCACGGCTGGTCTAACGCTTCCTACGACAGAACATCAATTGCTGATAGAGCGCGGAACGCCTGCTCTCTTGGGCTGAGGCCGGGCTGTTCGATCACGCCTTGGCATCCAAGGCGTGATCGCAATTGGATTGCGATGGCGCATCGAGATCGATTGCGGCTTGTCTGCTCGCGCCCCTGTTGCAGGCGATCCACCGCGTCATTGCCGGCTTCCTGGTCAAGCGGGCGGGCTTTAAACTTAGCCGAGCCGACACCGGCGCGGTCACGCTCATCCAGCGCTTCGGCTCAGCGGCCAATTTGAATATTCATCTGCATTGCCTGGTACTCGACGGCGTCTACCTAAACCGCGACGGCGTGCCAGTCTTCCACGAGGCGGCGGCCCCCACCGCCGAAGAGCAAACCCTCCTTCTCAACATCATCGCGCCCATCATGCGGTTATTGACGGCCCAAGGATTTCTCATCGAAGAACAAGACATGACCTACCTCGCCGAAGCGGATACGGATCGCGCGCTGACGCCCCGGCAAGCCGCCTCGTGCACGTATCGTATCGCACTCGGCCCGCGAGCCGGGCAGAAAGTGCTGAGCTTGGAAAGCATGCCGAGCGCAGCCAGGCCGTCC
>DASQUN010000424.1:0-2351 GCA_035641275.1 Candidatus Udaeobacter sp.
CTACGGGTGATCAAAGATGAGAGTATCGACCTGGTTGTGCTTGCTCCTCGAAAGAAGTCCTTTTTTCCTTATCTAGTGGCTCGAGGAAAATTGCTGAAAATGATCTCGCGATTTCCTTGCCCCGTGCTCCTGAAGCCTCCCTCCGGTGAGCCTGGGGCAGCATCTGGGATAATCAGGCCCTGGATCTTCGCCCGGTAATTTGAACCTCAATTCGCCGGCACACATTGAGGCATGCCTATGGATCACTACCCATGGCCCAAAGACTATACCTCTCGAATCCCGTAGTCGGATTGTTGGATTGTCGGCCGGAAATCCTGTGAATCGCTCGTATAGTCGCCGGCGCTGATTGCTGAGGATTTCACCAGATTAAGACACGAGGAGGAAAGACTATGGAGCTATAGCCGATTCGCTGGCCTTTTCGTTGGACTTGGACGCAAGTTCTGCTTGCTCCACTGAGCTTACCACTAAGCCGTAGGGGTTCTGCTGAGTTCTTTCTACGTGGCGCAGAGTAACCCGATACTGGTAAGGCTTTCTTTCGGTCTCCGTTCTTCCAACGTACGTTATCCTCTCGCCGAGGAACCTGATCATGAGCGGATCCTTGCCCTCGACTCTGAACGAGTCAACGGTGAAGAATTGAGATACCCTGTTCGTCACAACCTGCTTGAGCTGCTCACGGGCCACCGGCTCGAAACGGCTTAGAAGCTCGGGGCTCACGTCTGGAAGGCGTGGAAAAGGACCCTTTCGCAAGTAAAACTTGCTTGCGGACAGCGGTAAGCGATTGATTTTAAAAGATTGGAGCGGGCGACCGGGATCGAACCGGCGACGTCCAGCTTGGGAAGCTGGCATTCTACCGCTGAATTACGCCCGCTCAGGCCCACGGTAGTGAGGAAACTTATATGGAATTACACCCGGGTTGTCAACGTGAAGCACGCAACGCGGGTAAATCACCTTGCTTCGGCTTCGTCGAACAAGATTTCTCACTCTGGTCGAAATGACAAAAACCGCTTCTCTAGGCTTCTTTGAGTTCCCGACTGGCAAATTCCTAAACGAACTTTAACCCGAAGCGCCGCCATGCTCACGCCTTGCATCGCGACGCTCAGTTATCTTATGGTGAGCGCGAGGTAACACGCATGAAGTATAAAACTTTGGGACGAACGGGATTGCAAGTTAGTGTGATCGGCCTCGGCACCATGGTCCATGCGGGCCACTTCGGACCGATGAAGGATTCAGAATCTCTGAGCGCCATTGACGCGGCGCTGGAATTGGGAGTGAACTTCATCGACACGTCGGACGCCTATGGCGCTGGATACTCCGAGACGTTGCTGGGCAACGCGTTGAAAGGACGGCGCGATAAAGTCATTCTCGCCACCAAGGGCGGGAACGTCATGGTTGGACCGGATCGCGGCAAGAGAAATTTCGCGCCCGAATATATCGATGGCGTTTTACACGAAAGTTTGAAACGCCTGCAGACCGATTGGATCGATCTCTACCAGCTGCACAACCCCACAGTCGACGTCATCGAGCGGGGAGACGTCTGGGAAGTTCTTGAACGGCGAAAGAAAGAAGGGAAGATTCGCCACTACGGTGTTTCCATCAACACGATCGAAGAAGGCATTGCGGCAGTCAACATGGGCCGCTCGGACACCGTTCAGTTGGAATACAACCTCCTGGCGCAGGAACCGGCCGAAAAAATCTTTCCGCTCGCACAACAAGCCAACGTCGCCATCATCGCCCGTGTGCCGCTGCGGCGTGGAGTACTCACGGGAAAACTCACGCAGGCGGATGAGAAAAGATTCCAGGGCGAAGACGTCCGCGCCCGCAGCTTCAAGGGCGAGGCATTCCAAAAGGAACTGGCAAAGGCTGACAAGCTTAGATTCCTGGTTCATGGTCCGGCAAAAACGTTGGGGCAGGCGGCGCTGGCCTTTTGTGTGGCGCACTCTGCCGTGAGTGTCACGATTCCGGGAGCGCGCAATGACCAGCAGATGCGCGAGAACGGCGCTGCCGGTGACATTACGCTCCCCCCGGAGGATCTCGCGAAGATTGCGGACCTATGGCAGCGAGGCTTTGCAGCCTGATGCCTGAATTCAGAAAGACCCCTAGGAGTCTGCGCGGTAGAAAAATTGAGCGAAAAAAATTCCCACTTACACCATCGAAATCATGCTCGCACATACTTTTTCACCCGAAAAATTGACTTGGAACGGCTCGTTCATCCCACTTTTTGATATCGTCTCATGGAAAAATCGTTCTGTCGCGCAGACTCCTAGCCCGCATTACTCATGCTCCGAGGAAAAACCGTCACACAATGTAAACCGAGAGACAAGCCCTTCCGGCCGCGGTCAATAGGCCTCTAC
>DASQUN010000425.1:0-4445 GCA_035641275.1 Candidatus Udaeobacter sp.
AATGGTCGGCTGTCCGGGAATATGTTTTTTGAGATGGGGCAGCATGCTCCGCGTCATCACGTCCGAACTACCGCCTGCTTCAGTGCCCTGAAGAACCGTGATTGTCTTTCCTTGATAGAAAGGAGTCTGGGGAAAAGCAGCCGAGGAAGAAAACAAAATTATACCGCTCAGCACTGCCTTAGCGGCAAACCCCAGCCGCCCGTTTTCCAATTTCATGGAAGTTCTCCTGCTGGAAAAACCAACCGACCTGTCATTTATGTTTTTCGCTGGCGTCCTGTCCCAAGAATTTGCGTAAATCTACGCCCCGTTTTTTTCATGCGCCGCGCCCTCCACCGTAGGGAGGTGTCTTATAGATTCATTGATACGACCAAACTCATTCCGGCCGAGCCCGCAGAAGCGGGTGAGCCGGAATCCAGGAAATACAAGGAACACTGGATTCCCCCGAAAGTGGACCTCGGGGCAAGGCTTCCGGCCGCAACCGATGGGCCTCTGCCTCAATGGCCAGCCTCGCCAACCCCATTCGCTGCTTACTCCAATGGTCCGGGCCTGGCAATCCATCTACGGTTGTACGCTTGCGGCCTCCAGCCTCGCCCTTCGGTCCAGTTTCATCGTCAAGGGTGATCGCCAATGATAATAAATATTCCTGCGTGCGCGGCGCCCGATCAAGGGACTCATCGCCGCCTTTGATTTGCCGGGCGAAAGAGAGGTCAATCCAATTCCCTTTTCCACTTCTCGCTCACCTTTTTTCTGAGCTCTGGACTCAATGCGTTGACGGGTGGGAAGCGATCCCTCCAAGCATAAGGCCGGCAGGCGTTGAGAATCGCCCGGCTATTGACGAAATTTCCCGCGTCGCGTTGATCCGGGTGCATGGCCGGGTCGAGGGGCGTGCTCCAGCAACCATCGATGATGCTGATCGCGGTCTTTGGATCGCAGCGAGTGGAAACGGCCCAGACGACCTCGCGCAGATCCGATGGATCGATGTCTTCGTCTACCACAATAACAAAACGACCATGATAATTGCCGGCCCGTGAACCGAGCGCTGCGATGCCTGCCTGTTGCGCGTGACCATGGTAGCGCTGCTTGACGGAAACAACGATAAACGGCGCTCCGCCTGCCGCCGCGGATCCGCCGACGTAGCACCAAACTCCTCTGACATCCGGAACATCCGCCTTCTCCAGATAATTCCAGATCGCAGCGGCACCGATGGGAACGCCAAAAGTAATGAATGGCGGTTTCATTGGCGGGGCACCGCAGAGAATTGGATCGTTGCGATAGTAAAGCTTTTTGACCCGGATCACCGGTTCTTTGGCTGCGCCATGGGCGTAGTAGCCGGGCCATTCGCCGAACGGGCCCTCCATCTGAACTTGTTCGGTGGGCGGCGGCACTTCGCCCTCGATGGCAATCTCCGCCGTAGCTGGAATCGGAAGGCCCGTCACATCGCCACGGATCACATCAATGGAGGCTTGTCGCAAGCCGCCTGCGTAATCAAGCTCCGAAACTCCATAGGGAACCGACTGACCTGCCACGAGAAAAAGCAGTGGATCTTGGCCGAATGTGACCACCACGGGACAGCTCCGGCCTTTTTCCCAATATTTCTCGCGCATGATGCGAGCGTGATGTCCGGGCGATACGTAAAGGCCGAGAGTGTCGCGATCGTGGACTTGCACCCGATAGATGCCGACATTGACCCATCCCCCTTCTTCTGGCTCACCGGTAATGACGCAATCGGCGGTGCCGATGTAGCGCCCGCCGTCCAGCTCATGCCACTGCGGCGACGGGAAGATCGTCATGTCGATGTCGGCGCCGGTGCGGACGTTCTCCAGTATCGGTCCAGTCGGGACCGTTCGTGGCGGGATAGGCTTTACGCTCTTGAGCAGCTCTTTCCATCTGCCGATCAATTCAATCGGGGTGGTGTCGGCGGCCATGCCGACCGTAAGACCGGAACGAACGGCATTGGTTATCAAATTGGATGCGACACGAAAATTCCGCGGGTAACCGGGAATTTGATCAAAAACCAGCAGAGGGGAGGGCTCCTTAAAAGCGAAAATTTCCGTTAGCGCGCCGATCTCGAGGTTCCAGTGCGCGCCGTGGATCTCTTTTACTTGCCCGAGCTCGCGAGCGGCATCGATAAATTCACGGAGGTCATTAAAGGGCATACTAGGTATTGAGGTAATCCTTCCTAAAGATTTCCCAATTCTTTGGAATGTCGATAAATACCGTCGTGGAACATGGCGACATAATCGGCATTGGTCAGACAACAGTATTCCGGGCTCCAGCCTGGCCGGGACCAAGTCAAGCCATCCTGGAGTAGTGTCTCGAAGACCATTCTGGCCACCTGTCCGTGGGCCATGAGCCCGTCTTCATGTTCATGAAGATCAGCTTCCTCATGCACTTGGAAATAATGGAGATCTAAATCCTTAAATCCATATCTTTCAAGTAAAGCTTTACGCCACCGCTTGGACCAATGACCGAACATCTCTTCGTTCAATGACCGGGCCCACCACTCGACCATGCTGCCTTCATAGACCAAACCTCGGCCAAACTCAGTAAGCGCCCGGCACTCTGGAAAAACCTCGCAGTTGACCATCTCGTCCAGTGCGACGCCGAAGGATTCACCCTGTTTGATCAACACCTGAATATGACCGGGGATGCTTGGGTTCACGAGTTCATCGCTGATCTTGCCGACATACGGCGCGAGCAGTTCGCGATGCCGCGCAAAGAAGCCTTGGTGTCGCTGATAGATGATCAGGTGAAAATTGTTAATCTCTACCGGATAGCTGTACCAGTGTTTCCAAAACAGCCGAATGGTTTCAAAGGGCAGATTTCCCGCTTCGAGATCACGCATGAAGGCGCCGCCGAAGATCCTTGCATTCCAGCGCGCGTACATGCGGCGTTTGAGTTCATCCGTGAAAGCTTTCGCCTCACCGGGTGAGAGCTTTTTACCGATTTCTAACACCAGCGGTTGATTGGTGCTTGTCATTCTTACTTCGCGTTCTTTGCGCCTTTACGCTAGAGGGATTCTTATCCGATCCCTACATTAACCGACCTGGTCACAGAGCAACGCCGGTTTTCGCTATACCCTCTTTCAACTCGGCTCGGTCCTTCTCGGTAAACGGCGCGCACTCCCAACGTGGGAAGCGCTCCACAGGCAATCCTCTCATGCGCATCAGTTCACAGAAGACGCCGCGCCCGTGCGTGCGCAGGAACCGGCCCACTACCTGCATGAGCCTGGTTAACAGATCGTGCTCCTTCTGGGCCGCCTTGAGATCGCCCGCCTTCAGGGCTTCGTACATTTTCACGCAGGTCTCGGGAAAGGGAGTTGACGGCGGGTGAATAGCGCCGCGCACGCCGACTGAATACCCCGTGTACAAGGAAAAAATTCCGCCTGGGAAAACGCCCACGGACTTCGGCAACTGATACACATAGCCCAAGAGCTTGTCGTAAGGGATGAACGAGACTTTGATTCCCGCCAAAGTGTTGGGAGCGATGGCCTCAATGATCTTATTTGCCTTAGGCGGCGTGATCTCCACATGGGTCGTTTCGGTATTGTCGTAGATGAACAGCGGCACACCCGGTACGGACTTGGCGATGGCTTTGTAATGGGCATAGACCTCATAGTCATCATGAGGATAGTAGTAGGGTGGCACGATACCGACTGCGTCCACACCGAGACCCGCGGCGTGTTTGGCAAGTTCGATAGATGAAAGAGTGTTGGCTGTTCCAATGTGCATGACCACTGGAACCCGGCCGCGAACGCGATTGACAATCTGCTCGGCAACTTTTTTCCGCTCGTCGATCTCCATCACCATGCCTTGTCCGTGAGTGCCCAAGGGGAAAAACCCGTGCACTCCTGCCGCCAGGTAGAAATCGATAATGGCATCCGTCGCGTTATGATCGATGCTACCGTCGGTTTTGAAGGCTACTGGCATCGGCATCAAAATACCTTCAAGCTTCTTGTCGCTAGGCATAAATCCTCCTGTCGGAAATGAAAAATAGTTTAATCGCCCGTATCCATATCGCACTCGGAACAATAATTCCACCCTGAGATTCGTATCTCTTCGGCAAAAAACATGTTAAGCGTAAAAATAAGAAACTAAGAGGAGGGTGGAATGGCAGACACGGAAAACCCGGTGGTAACAATGGTGACCAATAAGGGCAACATCCGCATCGAGCTGAACGCAGGCAAAGCGCCGATTACGACGAAAAACTTTTTGGATTACGTCAACGACGGCTTCTATGATGGACTGATCTTTCATCGTGTGATTCCTGGCTTCATGATTCAGGGCGGCGGCTTCGATTCCCAAATGAAACAGAAGGGGACTAAGGCGCCGATCAAGAACGAGGCTGCAAATGGACTAACGAACAAGACGGGCAGCATCGCCATGGCGAGAACGAACGTGGTCGACAGCGCGACGGCGCAGTTTTTCATTAACCTCAAGGATAAC
>DASQUN010000426.1:0-4014 GCA_035641275.1 Candidatus Udaeobacter sp.
TCGTGCCCAGCTTGGCGCATCCTGGCCGGAAACATCACCGGCGTGTCTCTGATGGCTTCCGCGTTGGGTGGAAAAAGTGTCGAGCTGTTCCGCGATATGCTGCCGTCCGCGCGGCGCGTTGGCGTATTGGGCCACTCCACAAATCCCGTGTTCGCGAAAGCGATGCTCGACGAGGTCCTACGCGCCGGTGGACCGACAGGCGTAAAAGTACAGCCGGTCGTCATGATCCGCGGACCGGAAGAGGCCGAAACTGCCTTTGCGACGATGGTGAGAGACCGAGCCGATGCCGTCGTCGTCCAGGGCAGCCTGGCGTTCAAATCCCTGACCGATATGGCCATCAAGTACCGCTTGCCGACCGCCTCGACCACCCGCTCGTTTGCGGATATGGGAGGCCTGATGGCCATTCGGGGCGGACGGGCCGGCCTCGGTTCGGCACGGCGCCAAGTTCGTGCACAGGATCCTGCAGGGCAAGCAGCCGAAAGACATACCCATTGAGCAGCCCACGAAGTTCGAGCTGGCCATCAACCTCAAGACTGCGAAGGCAATCGGCCTCAAGATTCCGAAAACGTTCTTGGCGCGCGCCGACGCAATCCTCAAATGAAGCAGCGCTTTGATGCGCGCTAGCGCCGCTGAGTGCTGTGTGACATCGTGGGCTCTCGCTAACAAGCCGCTGGACCCGACGGCTGAGGCAGCCGCGGGTCGGCGCCAGCGTTGAAACTGTAGACAAAGCCATCCTGCGAGTTCGCTGCTAATTCCAAGTCTAAAGTTTATAGTTAGTTAACATATACAATCGACTAGAAACTAATCGGTTTTATTACTTCGGAAAGATTTTGAGTTTCTCAGGCGGAAATCGCACATACACTCTGCTGCCGGGTTCCAACTGTTGATCGGCTCGGCTGGTTTTGCTGCGGATTTTTTTTCCATCGGCGATGACCTGGTAAACGGTGATGTCACCGAGGAAAAGCTGAGATGCAAGCTCAGCGGGAAACTCGTTGTTCAAACCGCTCCGATCGAGTGAAAGGCAGACGTCCTCGGGCCGGATGGCGACGATGACTTCCCTCGGGCTACCCTCGGGAGCGGGACAGAGGAGAATTCCAAGTCCGATCTTGACGTGGCCGTTATTTTCCAAGAATCCGTCAAACTGATTCATGGAGCCTAGGAATTCCGCTACACTGCGGTTCAGCGGAAAATTGTAGAGATCCTGAGAGCCGCCCGTTTGCAAAATCTTTCCCTTGCTCATGACCGCTATTCTGTCGGCTAAGGCCATCGCCTCTACTTGATCATGGGTGACGTACAGAACCGTGATGCCGAGCTTCTTGGCCAGGCTCCTGATTTCATCGCGAACTTCTTCTCTCAACCGGGCATCCAGGTTGCTCAGAGGCTCGTCCATGAGGAGAACCTTGGGTTCGACCGCCAAGGCTCGCGCCAAGGCCACTCTCTGCTGCTGGCCGCCGCTCAGAAAAGGTGCCGGTCTGTCGTCGAGACCTGAGAGCTGCACCAACTCGAGGGCGCCTCTGACCCGGTCCTTGACTTTTGATTTTGGCAGTTTCCTCTTGCCGTGAGTCAACGAGAAAGCCACGTTGTCGAATACCGTCATATGAGGCCACACGGCATACGACTGAAAAACCATGCCGATCGCGCGGTCCTCGGGAGGCATGAAAATGCCGCGTTCGGCTGAGCTGACAATCTGCTCGCCTAAGTGAATCTCGCCTGCTTCCGGCTGCTCGAGACCCGCAACGCACCTGAGAAGCGTGGTTTTCCCCGAGCCACTCAGCCCGAGGAGCACAAAGAACTCTTTGTCCATCACTTGCAAGTCGACTTCGTCCACCGCGCGGACAGCACCAGCGCCGCTTTTGAAGGTTTTGCTTAGTGAATGAATGCCGATCATCGCCGATTCGAATTTCGTCATTCCCGCGTCGGCGGGAATCCAGAGATCCTTCCATCTCCTGGATTCCGGCTCGCGCTAGCTATCGCCAGCTTGGCCGGAATGACGTTAGGAAATGAATCAAATTGATTGGACGCCATATTACGCTACCGAAGAGGCGATGTGTTGTTGGCGCCGCGCGTAGAACCAGAAGCTCGTAACCAGCGGCGACATGACCGTCATCATCATCACAGCGATGGCCGCCGCATCGCCCAGTCCGCCGCCATGCCATTGTCCCCAGATGTAAGTGGCGAGAACCTGATTCTTCGGAGAAGCCAAGAGAACCGCCATCGTGAGCTCGCGATACGCCGAAAGCGAAGTCCAAATCCAGACGTAGACCAATCCCGGGCGGACGAGCGGTAGAATTATCTTCCAAAGGATTTGAATTATTGGCGCACCGCCCACTTGAGCCGCCTCCTCCAGTTCCCGGTGCACCTGAATCATGCTGTTGTTCAGAACCCTCGTGCCGAAACTGATCCAGCAGATCACATACACGGCTATCAGCACATACAGGGTTCCGTACACGGGCACGATGTCGGAGACGAGCAGAGCCACGTAGGCTATGGCTAGGGCAAACAACAGGTTGGGCACAGGGTGGGGGAGAAACGCTATGGCGTCCAAGATGAATCTGCCCGGTATCCGGGATCGAGTGACGATCCAGGAGATGGCGGAACTGATCACGACGATAAGCGTCGGGACCGCGACCATGAGCAGCAGCGTATTCCAACCGGCGTTGAGTATCCCAGCGTCAAAGGCAAACGCGGTATAACGTTCGAACGAAACAACGGACAGAGCCTGCCAAGACGGCACCTGGACATAGGGGAGAAGCGATACCCAAAATATGGCGAGCAAGGGCAAGACAAACGCCAGCAGCAGATAGATTCCAAGAATGCCCCAGCCGACAAACCGCCAGCGCCCCAACGGAATGGGGCGAGTCTGATAAGATTTTCCTGAAATGATCTGGTAGCGGTGGCTTTGTCTCAAAGCCGCGAAATAAGGAATCATTAGAACCAAAGAAAAAACCACCATGATCGTCCCATAGGCTCCACTCAATCCGTAACGTGGGAGACCCTCTACGGGGTTGATCATGAAATAAATAGCCGTGCTGAAGGTAAAGATATTGTTCGCCATGCCGATCACGGCCGGAACGTCGAACGCCGCAATCGCGATAGTAA
The DNA here is from genome assembly GCA_035641275.1 of Candidatus Udaeobacter sp. Taxonomy (GTDB): domain Bacteria; phylum Desulfobacterota; class Binatia; order UBA9968; family UBA9968; genus DASQUN01. Next base: position 3,100 of record DASQUN010000426.1, read on the forward strand.
ACATCCAGATGACGGCGGAGAAAAGGGCCGGCCAAACCAGAGGCAGCTCCACGCGCAAGAGAGTTTTTAGTTTGCTCACTCCGTGGACGCTCGAAGCCTCGACCAGAGCGGGATTCATGCTGCGCAAAGCCGCCGAGATCATCACGTAAGCTAGAGGCGCCAAAGTCAACCCTTGAACGAAACCGATCCCAGGCAAGCTCGCGATGTTCAAGGGACTGTTTTTGAGTCCAAAGAGCTGCATCAAAAAAATGTTGATGACCCCGATGCGCGGATGGAGCGGGAAGACCCAGCCCATGGCCTTGAGGAATGTTGGGAAAAGCACTCCGATGCTGAGGAGACCCATGGCCAGGGCCTTGTGAGGCATGTCGGTGCGCTCGATAAGCCAGGCAAAAACAAATCCCAAGGGTACCGAGACGGCAATCGTTACGCCGGAAAATACCAACGTCGACAGCAGAACCCGATAATTATACGGGTCCGTCAACAGCTTGTAGTAGTTGCTTAGGTCGTACGCCGAGGGTTGCCCCGGAACGCCGGTCCTGAGGCTCATCCACACCACCATCATAATGAGGCCGAGAATGGCCAGCGCCGAGACGCCGGCGATTGCCAAAATCAGAAGTTGTGAGCCGTCGATCCTCCAACTTCTGGGCTTGAACAGAACGGCACTGTCGGCTGTTGGCATGGATCTCCCACGCGGATCATGATCCTGCTATTGGGTTCTATTTCAGCAAGATCTTCGTGAGCTCCTCTTCAAATGGCTTGTCTTCTCTGAGAAACACTTCCGCAAGCTCCTTGGGATCTTGAAGCTTGAGCTTATGACTCCGGACGTACTTCGCCATCAGCGTTCCATCGACCAAATAGGAAGTTCGCAACTCATATTTTTCCATTACGCTCTGTGCTTCCTTGGTCACCATGAAC
>DASQUN010000427.1:0-3468 GCA_035641275.1 Candidatus Udaeobacter sp.
CGATTGGAATACAAAGTTACGCCTGGTCAGTCCAGGTCCAAAGCAAATCGGATCGCCTCATCGACTTGCTGGATCTTTTCCGTCGAGAGAGCCGTGATTCGCTGCTTGATCAGAACTTTCGGCAGAGTGGTGATGTCGTCAAGATGACCACGCAACGAGCTGGCATGCCGTCACTTCGGTCCTAAGAGCACCGCGGGACGCCGCCCCGCAGGCGGCGGCACATCAACCCACCAAACCTCACCGCGCTTCATTTACCACTTCTCTTTAGGCAGCCGTTTGGAAAGCAATTTAGCGGAGCTCTTAGCCCAGTCGAGATTCTCCGGACGGCTTTGGTGTTCTTCGATGTACAACCGGTCCAGCTCCTTGGCATGCAAGCTTTTCAGGGGCTGCTTGCACGCCTCACGAATGAATGCGGCGCGGCTCTCCGCTACAATGCCCGCGGTTGCGTCGATCCGTTTTAATAACTCATCTTCCATCGGCACCTGGATGATCTTATTGCTTTTACTCTTGGCCATAAATTTAACCTATCTGGTTATGTAATCGAGTCCACATAAATTTACGTAACGTGCGGCACGTTTACAACCTACCGGCGCCGGTAGCCTTAAACCCGCATGCTCATCAACTTAGGCTTTCAAATGGGTCCAAGACGTTCAAGCCGTTTGACGGCCGTGTTCGTGTTCCGTGAGCGTGTCTTAAGCGTCAACCGGATCGGTGACAGCCCGAGACTTTGCATCCAACGAATCGCGATGAGCTGTCTCGATTCATTGGCGACAGTTGGCTTATCGACGCTGTGAGTGGAAACGGCAGGAGAAAGCAGACTTCTTTGTTGGTTCTTCTGGATTTCCGGTGAAGCGATATTCACCACAGAGGCACAGCGCGGCAAAGCCGCAAACAAAGCAGTAAGAGTCATTTCACCACAGAGACGCAGAGTACGCAGAGTTCGGAATATTTCTTGTCAAGAACTCTTTACTCCGCGCCCTTAGCGCCTCCGCGGTGCAATCCCCGAGGCATGCTTCACACAAAAGCCTGAAGAACCCCTTTTGTTTGTGGTTTCCTGCCGTTGAGTGTTAGAACGAACTTCGGATCCGATGGTCAGACGGCGAATCCTCCGGGCGCGCCACGCTCTTCAATGTTAGGGAACCTTCAGGAGGTTGTCATGGCGGATATCAGAGGGGTTGGCAAAAAAATCACCTACAGTGAGGACAATGCTATCAGCGCGGAGTTGGAGGAGTTCCGCAAGAAGCGCGATGCCGTGAAGCGCGAGCCCAAAGACGACGCGGAGCGGGAGCTTTTAGCCCGCTGGCTCGGTCATCGCGGCCGCGACGAGAGTTTCTGCGGAAATACTTTAACGTCCCGATTGAGAACGTGCGGAAATTTCCCGCGTGGAGGGAGTATCTTTATCTCAATGTCCTCGGCTTTCCGCCCGAGCTGGTTTACATCGAGAATTGGCCCGCGGAAATTCCCCAGCCCACAGCGGGAGTATAAGACGCATTAGGGATCATCCGAAGTGGCGAAGACTTTCCGCGGTGATAACTTGTTATATACTCTAAACATGGTTGGCGGAATCAAAATGCATGACGTGGTTGCATTGCTGCAAGATGTGCGCACGAAGCATTTCGAAAGCGGTCAACCGTTACTTTTGCGCCGTGGTCAGATCGGCACGGTCGTGATGAGCTACCAGGATGGCGCGGCGAAGTCGAGTTCGCCGATCGCGATGGTCGTGCGTTTGCTATCCTGTCCCTCCAGCCCGATCAATTGATGGTTCTCCACGATACCCCTGACTTCGCGGCTGCATAGTGACAGTCCCACAAAGAATGAAGTCTGGCCTGAGTCTGTTTTTAAAGGCGAAAGGCGGTCTGGTATTGGACCGTTAGAGTCCAGAATCGAGCCAAGCTCCGAACGCCGCGCTCGGTCCACGCTTTATCTTTTCGCGTCTATTCCGCTTCCAACTCGGGACAGCGGCGAAAAATGTCTTGCTAGTTGAACGGCAGCCGCCGTGACGAGGATAGATAGGCGGCGATTCGCGGACGCGCCATGACGCGAGCGCGCAAACTTCTCTCCACCTGCACCGCCAGCATCGAAGCTCGTGGGCGTCCCGGATTGAGTTACGGCTATGGTCCGAAAAGTTTTAGGAATAGGGCGACCCCAACGAGGCGCACGCGCGGCTCGAGTCCGAAGTTGAGTAAGTCTCTACCGTCTCGGCGCTATCCGAAATTGGAAAAAAGGATCTGTCAGTTATCGGGAGGGCTCACGCAAAGACGAGCTTACCATTGTGGTCTCGAATCAGTCCTCTTCCTTCCGTAGAAGGAGGCATGTTCTCTGGACCGATTTTAAGTTCACTCACTTTGACATGGCCGTGGAAAGTGTCCACTTCGAGCATCTCTTTTGGCCGGCGATCGACTCCCTTGGGGTCCTTGCCGTTGGCAACATCCGCCATCGCCTTATGCCAGATTCTCCGCATCATGACGACGCCGCGATCCGAAGTGGCCAGATGCTCGAATCGGCGCTCGGGAATTTCGCCTTGAGATCCCTGCAAGACCAGGTCTTCCAGCGCCGGCACGCCCTCCCATCCCGAGTATTGTCGTTTGTCGTACGCTTTTTTCGCCACTGTGCCCTTTAAGTCCGGCGGCAACGCGAAGGTAAAAGGTCCAGGAAAATTTCCCTTGCGGAACAAGTTGTAGCGAATGAGCTCGAAGTGGGTGTCGTCGATGATCCGGATCATTCCGCCAGCCTCTTGGCGTTCGTCGGTAAAATCAGGCGGAAAGCCTGATCGGACACCAGAAAACCTCCAGTGGATGGGTATCGCGAGGCTCCACGTGTTGACGAATTTCACTTCCGGGTCGCCGGTGTCCAAAACGGAGACGCTCTTCATGCCGTAGTCGGTTTCGACAAACTCGATCGGCAGCGGCATCCAGTTCTTTATGCTGGTGTCGCTAAACGGCTTGAGCTCTTCGGGTAAATCTCGCACCACCAGACTATGGAGCACAACCGCGTGGCCCATGTCGGCGAAATTTTCCATCCAGTTGAGATAGTTGTAATTGCGCACGTCGCCGTCCACCAATTTTACTTCGCCATCGGTGCGAGCGAGGACATCGATTTTCGACAACGGCGGCGGGTTTTCTTTTTCCGGTCCCATGTAGGTCCAAACGACGCCGCCCCATTCCTCGACCGGATACCAAAGATGGCGGATCTTGTTCTTGAGATCGCTGCCGCGCGGTTCCAGCGGCTGGTCGATGCAGCGACCCTGAGTATCGTAACGCCACCCATGATACGAGCACATCAAACCGTCTTCCCTTACCTGGCCATATTCCAAGGATGCCAACCGATGTGGGCAGCGAATGCCCAATAATCCCGGCCGGCCTTTGCCATCACGGAAGACCACCAAATCTTCGCAGAGTATCCTCACCGCAATTGGAATGTCCTTTAGGTTGGCGGACAAACAGACCGGGTGCCAGTAGCGCCGCAACA
>DASQUN010000428.1:0-5725 GCA_035641275.1 Candidatus Udaeobacter sp.
TTCGGATGCGGCGCGTTGGCGAACGCTGAAATGCAGCATCCCGACCCGCCTGCGCGTATCAGGCCCACTTGCTTTGGCAGAAACATTTGCTTGATGGGCAGTCCTTTTTTCGCCAAGGCGGTGAGATCCTCGCTGCCAGTGGCCACGGCCTGGAGCGGGAATCTTCCACCCACCACCCAGGTTTCCAGGATCCTGCGGTCATCCGAGAACGTTACTCCCGCGTCGAGAAGATAAGTTTTCACCCAGTCCGATCCTCGGTCGGGCTCGAAGTAGCTGTCGATCATCTGCCGTATGCCGGATGGGTCGCCCATCCCCTGACCCGCGATCTTTCCCTTCCAGCGCGGTTCGAAGAAGTCCGTCTGCTTTTTCAGGGTAGCTATCTCGGCTTCTTTGATCTTGTCGGTGTTGTACCAAGACTCATACTGATCTTCCTTGGATACGTGGTAGATGAAGACGTATCTCGACGCTTTGTCGCCGTACGAATGTTTTCCGCCGTACCAGTTGGCCGTGTTCACCACCTCGGGATGGATGAGCAACGGCGCGAACGCAACCAGAGATTCCGAGGGAACCAATCTCTGGTTGTTCTCACGGCTACTGATCAAAGCGACATCCATGATATATCTGCCGGCCTTCCGCTCCGCGAGCACGCGATTGACTGTGTCAGTCGCACTGCCAGTTGACACCTCGACCTTGACCCCGAACTTCTTCTGGAAGACATCGACTATGGGGCGATACTGACGCGACGGGGCGCCGCCCGAGGCAATGGCAACGGTCCCCTCCTGCTTCGCTGCAGCGATCAAATTGGACCAATCCTGTTCGAAGCTACCCGTCGCCTGCGCGCCGTAGGCGGCGGAAAAGAGAAGAAAAGCTGACGTCCCGAAGCCCGCCAACGCGACCTCGGTTATTCTCAAGGCCCGGCGATAACCGCGGTGGCACTGCCTTTCTCTTCTGTTTTGAACGTCCGTCATGGTATGTGCCTCCTGATCACTTCTCTCGCTAGTGTCCTGGAACTAAAGTTCGTTTAAGAAATGCAACCTATGGCAGCGGCTCCACTCACGTCGAAATCCGCCTTGATCCCCCTTTTGCAAAGGGGGAATTCTCTCCCTTAACGCTTTAATCCCCTCTTTTAGAAAGAGGGGATGGGGAGATTTCTGGCCGAACGATGCATCAATTATTCAACGAATTCCGGATACGCCACACTAGCTTCCGTCTTCAGGGGACCAATCTGAAGCCCATGCGCTATGACCGTCCGGGCGGAGCTTGAGCCAGACTTGGCTGCCTTCTTCCACGGGATGATGGCGCTCACCATAGATCACAATGACACCCTGTCCATCAACCTCCACTTGGTATTCGACGCGCTCCCCGATGAAGAGCGCAGCCTGCGTCCTGCCGGCGATCATTCCCGATGGCACGGTTGAGCTTAACGCCGGTAAAATCTCCACATCCTCAGGCCGAACGCCAATATAGACCGATTCACCGGCCTTGCTGCCGCCGGGATTGTAGGTACGTCCGAAGACGACGCAATCCGGCGCGCCCGCGAGCGCGATGGCCATCTGACCGGACGGATTGCTGCTTTGTACTTTGCCTTTGAACAACAACGTCCGGCCGAGGAAGTCGCGCACAAATTCGTTGACGGGCTGCTCGTAGAGCAACCGCGGGCTTCCCTGCTGTTGCACGACGCCGAAGTTCATCAGGGCGATGCGATTCGACAGGCTGAGCGCCTCGATCTGGTCATGCGTGACGAACAGGGTCGCGATGTTCAGCCGCTTTTGCAAAAGCTTGACGCCTATGCGCATCTGCTCGCGTAGCTTGGCGTCCAAATTGCTGAACGGCTCATCCAACAGCAAGACTCGCGGCTCGGTGACGAGCGCTCGCGCAAAGGCTACGCGTTGTTGCTGCCCACCGCTCAACAAAGGCCCCGGTCGATCCTCGAAACCGGACAACCCAACTAGATCTAGCGCGCGCCGCACTCGCTCCTTGATTTCCCGCCGCGGAAACCTGTGAGCCTTGAGCGGGAAAGCGACATTCTCTTCCACCGTCATGTGCGGCCAAATAGCGTAGGACTGGAACACCATGCCGACGTTCCGCTTGTCGGGTGACAGACACACGCGACGCGAGCTTATGACGACGGCGCGTTCGCCAAAGAAAATATCGCCTGAGTCCGGAACTTCGAGGCCGGCCACCATGCGCAAGGTGGTGGTCTTGCCGCAACCGCTCGGACCTAACAGGGTGACGATTTCGCCGTCATACACGTCGAGTGAGAGATTTTTCACCGATGGCTGGGCATTTCCGGGATAGGTTTTCCACAGGCCGTCGAGGCGCATCGCAACCTTGGCCGGGTTCTTATTAGCGTTCTCTACAGCCGCATGGGCAGCCTGTGTTTCAGGCACAGCTGTGGTCAAGAAACTAGGCATAGTTTGGACGTGTCTCTGGGTCGTACACGGAACAGGCAAAGTTTCACGCACTTTTTACTCACCTTGAGATTTGGAAGATCCTCTCCCTCGACGGGAGAGGACAAAGGTGAGGGTGCCAAATTATCTTACCCCCTCACTCTAACTCTCTCCCGCGAGGGGAGAGAGAACTTTCCATCGAGGCGTCGTTCAAGGAGCAGAATGATTTGCAAGATCAGCCGCACGTTCATCTGTCTGATTAAAGTTGATTCCTGCACTAGGTCCCATCGGGCCAGCCGCTATCCCCCCGCGAGCGCCGCCGCTTCCGGGTGAAAGAAGCTCCTATAGTCGAGTTTGGCGGGCGATAGTCCCTGCTCGTAAGCGAACTGCGTCATCGCCTCCAACGCGGCTCGGTTGTTCTCGATATTGTAGGACCAGTAATTCTCGCCCATTAAAGCGCGCTGCTCGTCCACCGCGGCTGCGGCCCATGAGATGACGAGAACCTGGGGATCGGATCCTTCGAGGCGGCTGAACGCCTCGTCGCGGGCGCGGCGAAATGCTATGAGCAGCGCCACCGGTGCGCTCGGATAGCGCTCGATGAATTCCTGCTTGAGCGTGACCACGTGACTGATCGGGAAGATGCCGGTTTGCTTGAAGTAAGTTTGCTCCTCCGCCTTGTAATCTGGGAACAGACGGCGCACGCGCGGGTCCTTCCGTGAGATCGACGGCAATACGTTGGGCCCGATGACTGCGTCCAGCGCCCCGTCCACGAGGTGTGCATCCAAAATAGCGTCTGCATCGCCACCCGCTTCCAGTTTTTCAATCCGAATTCCCTCGGCTACACCCTCTGCATGGATACGGGTCGCGAGCCAGTCGATGCGGGTGAGATCGACTCCGTAATAATGCTGAAGCGCGCCGCGCGCCCACACGCCGGCGGTATTATCCCACTGCATGATCCCCACGCGCTTTTCTTCCAAATCCCGCGGCGACTCGATGCGCGCCTTGGCGTTGACGAAAATGTAGGACAAGCGAAACTTGCGGTTGGGAAAGGCGGGGATAGACAGATGGCGAGCGCCCTTCACGTGAGCCCGCACGCGCGCCGCGAAGCCGCAGTCCCAGGCGTCGGCATTCTCTTCACGGTTGACGATCTCAAAGCCAAAGCCTTCGACCTTCACGGTCCCATCGGTAATGGGCATGTTGGTGTCGACTGTTGGCTCACGAAAATAAAAGCGGAGCTTGGGGTCGGCCATCGTTGATCTCCTGGGTTAGTGAAATGACAAACCTGCGTACAGCTGAGAAATTCTCGATACCGCGCCCGTGAAAATGTTACAAAGCCGGACCTTCGGCAACGGATTTCAGAATCCCCGCGCCTCTTCTTTCATGTAGAAGCCCAGCTTCTTCATCGCCGGCCAGTCATCGATGGAGAATAGAATCGTATCATCGTTGTTGCCGTTTTCGTGGTGATGCCATTTCCACGCGGGCACGGCGAAGATATCGCCTTTGTGCCACTCTAGCCGTTCCCCTTCGATGACGATCACGCCTTCGCCTTCGAAGGCGAAATAAAAAGTAGTGCTGTTGTGCCGGTGCGCCAAGGTCTTCTGCCGCGAAGACAACAGCTGCACCTGCCAGGCGATCGTCGGCAGGGTCGGTCCTCCATCCACCGGGCTGGCCAACATGAGCAGGATCCCTTCGTACGGGTCGCTCTGTCCAGACTCTCTCATGGCCGCAAGCGCCGCCTGCGTGTCGCCCCAGGGATAGCGCATGGGGGGAAGCGGGAACGGAGCCTCATCCGCGATGCGACGGACATGGCCGAGGGTCCTCTGTCCGTATCCAGCGGGTTTTTTTATCTCTTCATACGGAGCGTCGTTCGGCAAGCGCTCGTTGATGTTCACATTCGGATTGTAGCCGTTGTCGTAACCGTCGATCCAGATCGCCGGTGTCGTGCCCTGATTCCAATGATCGTGAAAAGTCCAGGCGGGGCTGATGACGACGTCGCCACGCTCCATCGGGTAGGACTCGTACTCGCAGACGAACACCGCTTGCTTTGGTGCCTGGCAAACCAACCGCGTCTCGCTGCGCAAGTTGCGGTGGGCTTGCGTCCGCTCGCCCGGCATGAGGATCTGCGCGTTCATCCAGATGGGAAAATTGCGCGCTTCGATGCCGGTGACCGAGCGCATGCCCGTCATACCGTTCGGGCCGACGGTCACAATCTCACCCGACCGCATCAAACCGTTGTAAATACCTTGCCAAGTCCAGTGCGCGGCGATATTGCCTTTGCGCGGCGCCGCCCGTCCCTCACGCCCGAGTCCGGCACCGACGAGATGGTGCTCGCCAAGGAACCGCTCGAGATCTTCGTGCGTTGTGCCTACGTCAGCCATAGCGAATCCTCCGGCTTCGCAGTTGCTCGTTTCTGGTTTCAAGTTTCTAGTTAACCAGAAACCTGAAACAAGACACCAGAAACTTTAGTCGTTCAAGTGGAAATACCTGACCGTATTGCCCACGAGCATCGCGTGTTTTTCGTGTTCCGGTACGCCTGCAAAGTCCTGTTCCATGACCTTGACCGAATTCGGCCACTCGCTCGCCGCATGGGCGAAATCGGTGCCCCAGATCAATTTATCAGACCCGACGCAGTCGCGGCGGCGCACACCGACTGGATCATGGAGAAAGCCCCAAGAGTTGTGTTGTTTGATGTACTCGCTCGGTTTGCGCTCCAGCCGATTGAGACCCCAGTGGTCGTTAATCATGCCGATATAGCGCTCGTAGTGGTCGTCGACCTGCCACAGGCCGTACTCGAGCCAGCCGATCATCGTCTCCGCCCAGTACATCTGAAGATTCGGGAAGCGATCCCATACCCCGGCAAACGCCATCTGCAGCGGCGCGGTCATGCAGTCGTTGGTGAACCGAGTGAAAAATCTAAACGCATCCTTCTGATGAATATCGGGCCCGGGCTCCTTAGGATAAAGAAAGTCCGGCTCCCCCCTGCCGGAACCCAGCTTGCCGTCGCCGTGATTGGTCAGCGGCATGCGCAGCTCGAGCGCCGCGGCCCAGAACCTATCGTCCTCGGGCGTGGGGTAGCTTTTACCGCTCGGATATTTGTCGAGCTTGACGCCTTTGAATCCGAGCTTGGCGCAATGTTCGAGTTCTTTGATGGCACCATCAGTCCCGGTGATCGGAATCGTGCCCATGCAGATCAGACGGTCCGGCGCCGCCGCCATATACTCCTCGGCGAGGAACTCGTTGTAGGCGCGCACCAGCTCGCAGTAAAAATCATCCTCCTTGGCTTGCCGCAGCACCAGGGAAATCTGAGAAAACAGCACCTCGCACTCGATGCCGGC
>DASQUN010000429.1:0-3869 GCA_035641275.1 Candidatus Udaeobacter sp.
TGAGTACCGATTTACGAGGGTAAAATCAACGGACTGCCAGCTCTTGCGGCTGAGCCGGTCGGCTCGAGGTGGCGGATCATTACGTAAACTTGCGGGCGTACATAAAGTCCAATATTATGAACATCGAACATTCGAGAAGAGGGAGTCATGAAAAATTCGTGGTTGCGCCATAAACATGTGCAATTAGATCAGCGCAAACTCAATCGCGCGTTGCGTATACTAGGAGCGAGAACGGAAACTGAAGCACTGGATCGCGCGCTGAGTGTCGTTGTCAGCGAGGATAAAATCGACACCGCGCTTCGAAAGGCCCGTGGCAAAGGCCGGATTCGAAAAGTATTCAAATAGAATGCAGCGGGTTGTCATCGATACCAATATTTACATCGATTGGCTTAACGAGGGCCGGTATGAAGACATCATTTTCCAGAGGGAAGTGGTCAAGCATCTTAGCGCGATCGTGCTGATGGAATTATTGGCGGGAGCGTTTTCTACAAGGGACCGCAGGCTCATTCGAGACATCACTCTCCCTTTCGCCAAAGCCAACCGCGTTGTTACCCCCACCGTTTCGATCTATGAAGAGGCCGGCGATGTGTTAAGACGGCTTCAGCATGTGCACGGCTACTCCATGCCCAATGCCTATGGGCTCGTGAATGATGTACTGATTGCGCTATCGGCTCGCTCGATTGGCGCGAGTGTGGTCACCCAAAACGAGCCCGACTTTGTGGCTATTCAATCCGTGCGGCCATTTAAACTGGTGGTAAGGTCGTTGACGAGCGGAGAGAATTAAAGGAGTCCGAGCCTCCTGGCGGTAGAATCCATCGGCATCGTCGGGGTTGCGGTGCCATCAGTAGGGCACTCATTAATGCCGTCGCCGCGGGTCAATTTGCCGTCCGCCTTGCCGGGATCACCAGCCGCACAAGGCAGAGCGCAGAGAGCAAAGGGCATAGCGCAGAAAGAAAACGCGGGAGAAAACCATGAGAAGGAACCTCATTCGTCTTACGCTTTGCGCCATGCTCTTTGCGCTTAGCTATTCTGCGTCGGCGCAACAGCCAAAGAAAGTCCCGCGGATCGGCCTTCTTGCGGGTGGACGTGGGCTGGGCGTGGCCGGAGATGCGTTCCGGCAAGCTCTTCGCGAACTCGGCTGGGTCGAGAACCGGACCATCGCGATCGAAACCCAACTCGCGGAGGTAAACTTGGATAAACTGCCGCAGCTTGCAGCCGATCTCGTCCGGCTCAAGGTTGCCGTAATCGTCGCGGACGGCGATCTGGCGATCCAGGCTGCGAGGCAAGCGACTAGCACGATTCCTATCGTGCTGATAGCGGTTGGAGATCCTGTCACGGAAGGCTTTGTCGCTAGCCTGGCACGACCAGGCAGAAACCTCACGGGATTGACATCCATTTCCGCTGACTTAAGCGGAAAGAGACTGGAGCTAGTCAAAGAGATTTTCTCTAAAGCCAGCCGCGTGAATGTCCTCTGGAATCCTGCCAATTCGTCCAATGTGCTCGAATTTAAGGCAATGGAAGCTGCGGCCCGAGCACTCGGTTTGAAGCTTCAGTCCCTTGAGGTGCGAGTTCCGCAAGATTTCCGAAGCGCGTTCGCAGCCGCATCCAGAGACCGATCGAGCGCGCTCATTGTGCTTCGAGACCCTCTCATCGACAGCGAACACTTCCAGATTTTGGACTTTGCTATCGACAAGCGGCTGCCGTTAGTACACGGTGAGAGTCAATTTGTCGAGGCTGGGGGTCTGATGTCCTATGGACCAAGCCGGATAGAATTGTTTCGCCGGGCCGCGAACTATGTGGACAAAATTCTCAAAGGCGCCAAGCCTGCCGAGCTACCCGTCGAGCAGCCAACCAAGTTTGAGCTAATCATCAATTTGAAGACGGTAAAGCAGATCGGCCTGACGATTCCGCCCAACGTGCTGGTGCGGGCGGATAGAGTGATCAAGTAGACGAGATCCTTCACTTTCGTTCAGGACAAGTTTTCGCTTGCCGATCCTTCGGCCTTGCTCAGGACAGGTTTTGGATTAGGGGAAAAATTCATGAAGCAAAAACCTCTTATTAGATTGTTGAGTTTTCAGTCCGACATTCTAAAATCCAAAATCGAGACGCCAGTGATGGAGAAGAATCATGGGGACATCAACCTTCATAGCCTATAAAGACCTCCGCGAGTACATCGTTGCCGCCGAGCGATTGGGAGAGCTGCGCGTGGTCAACGGCGCCGACTGGGATCTGGAGATCGGTGCGATCACCGAAGTGGCGGCGCGAGCGGCCAACCCTAAGGTCGTGCTCTTCGATGACATTAAAGGCTATCCGCAAGGTTTTCGCGTCATCGTCAATGCTGTCTGCTCAGCGGCCACTACCGGATTGGCCTTCGGTCTTGACCCCAGTCTTAGCGGGATGGATATGATCAAGGCTTGGAAGCAAAAGCTCGGATCTTACAAACCTGTGAAGCCGCTGGAGGTTTCGCGTGGGCCGGTGACCGAGAATGTCGAAAGCGGGAGCGGGATCGATATGCTCAAGTTTCCGACGCCGCGCTGGCATGAGCACGACGGCGGCCGCTACATCGGCACGGGCTGCTTGGTGATTTTGCAAGATCCGGAAGAAAAGTGGACGAATTTCGGTACCTATCGTGTCTGCGTTTACGACAAAGACACACTCGGCATCTGGATCTCGCCGGGCAAACATGGCCGGCTGATTCGGGAAAAATATTGGTCCAAGGGCAAACCATGTCCCGTGGCCATCAGTTTCGGCCAAGACCCGGTTCTGGCCAAGGTCGGCAGCTGGTATGAGCCTTGGGGAGTATCAGAGATAGAAATCGCCGGATGGCTGCGCAACGGGCCCGTGCAGGTTGTTCGCGGCAGCGAGACGGGTCTGCCGATTCCGGCGACCTCGGAATTGGCGATCGAGGGTTTCATGTTGCCGCCGGAAGTCGAATCGCGGTCGGAAGGGCCCTTTGGCGAGTGGACCGGCTACTATGCTTCGGGGACAAGGCATGAGCCGGTCGTTAAAGTAAAAACCGTCATGTACCGCAACGACCCGATCATCTTCGGTATGCCGCCGGGCATCTCCGGCAAGTCCGTTCCGCTCAGCGCCGCCAATGTCTGGCTGGCGCTGGAGAACGCCGGCGTTACCGATGTGCAGGGCGTCTGGGAATACACGACCCGTTACATCACGGTGATCTCGATCAGACAAAAATATGGTGGACATGCAAAGCGAACGGCCATGGCCATGCTTGGTTCGACCTACGGTTATCACCGCCGCTTTGTGATCATCGTCGATGACGACGTCGATCCCTCCAATATCGATGATGTCTTGTGGGCGTTGGCGACGCGCTGCGATCCGGCGACCGCCATCAACGTGATTACCGAAGCCTGGAGCACGCCGCTGGACCCGCGCATCACGCCCGATGCCCGCGCGGCGCGAAATTTCACGAACTCCGTGGCGGTGATCAATGCCTGCCAGCCCTACCACTGGAAGGATCAATACGCGAAGACCTGTTATTTTCCGGAGGAGACAAGAAAGAAAACCTATGAGAAGTGGAAAGGAGTTTTAAGACTGGAGTAAGAGAAGAATGGAGTCAAACTATTTTAGATTTGCGCTTTTGGATTTTGGATTGGGAGAGCAAACATATGATTAGATCTCAGATTCGCTCTTTATGTTTTTTGTCTGACAATCGAAAATCGAAAATCCAAAATCTAAAATGGGTTGTTGTGGTGGTCGCTGTGTTTACGTCGGCGGTGGTGCGTGCGGGCGAGGCGCGCTGGCAGACGGAGTGGGAGCAGACCCTCGCCGCCGCCAAAAAGGAAGGCGAAATCTCCTTCTACGGCAGCCAGGGCTACGAAAAAGTTTTTGAGGTTTTCCAAAAGAAA
>DASQUN010000430.1:0-3147 GCA_035641275.1 Candidatus Udaeobacter sp.
TCATGGATGATCCCAACATACGAGAAAGGGCGCGCCAGAAGGAACAGTTGGAATTTGATTTGATCGATCAGACAGATGAAACGTGGGTCGTGAGTAGTGTCGAGCAAAAGCTTCTTCGCGAAGCTCGGCCAGGGAAAAAGATCGAAGTCGTACCAACGATTGTTGACGTGCAGGGTTCGAAAACACCGTTTTCGCTGCGGCACGACTTCCTTTTCATCGGTGGTTTCAGGCACTCCCCAAATATTGACGCAGTGATCTTCTTTCTGAAAAAGATTTACCCCCTCGTAAGAAAAGAGCTGAGTGACGCCAAATTTTACATAATCGGTGACAAGGCACCGCCTGAAATCATCGCGCTAGCGGATGAGAACACCATTGTTGCCGGGTTCCAGCCGGAGGTCGCTCCATTTTTCGAGAGTGTAAAATTGTCGGTCGCTCCCCTGCGTTATGGAGCTGGGATCAAAGGCAAAATCAACCAAAGCATGGGATATGGCGTCCCGGTTGTCGCTACGTCGCTAGCCATCGAGGGAATGGCGCTCGTTAACCGGCAAGACATTCTCGTTGCTGATGATCCGGAGGATTTTGCGCAGGCTTTGATCGAACTCTATCAATCGGAGGAGCTCTGGAATCGACTGTCGGAGAATGGCCTCGAAAAAACGAAGCAGAATTACTCAGTCGACGCGGCAAAAGAACGCTTAAGTCACCTTTTTAACGATAGTCACGTGAATCGATTTGAGGAACGACGGCCGCAAATGTTTACCTCCCAGACATCGCCGAGAAGCAATCGGTGACAGCAGAGGATGCCTTAAAGTTTCAGGTAGAGAAATGGCGTCTTCCAGCGTGGCGTGGAGTCGTCGGCAGAGGGAAGAACTTCGGGGTTCGCCGCAACCTGGCGGGAACCTCGCGCAGAGTCGCCCAAAAAAATGAGGACCCAGAATTTGATCAACATGTCGAATATTCCTATAATCACGCAGCGGAAGATAACGACGTTCACGACGCTCAACAGCGAATTGCCAAAATTCGGAAAGTGTGTGAACTGCCCAATTCCTCACGTTTGAGTGGAAAAGCTTCGAATGATAGACGGATGGGTTGGTAGCCGACCGTTTCCTTTGCAACTCAAATGCAACATCAAATCAACAAACCGATCTTTGTAGTGGGATCGCCGCGTTCCGGAACCAGTATCCTCACCTGGTGCCTGGGGCAGCATCCAAACATCTTTCCAGTGCCGGAGTCCAACTGGATGGCTGATTTCGCGGTGAGCGTCGCGATCAGCTATCAGATCGGCACCGCGCGCGGCGACCGCACGATCTTAAGCGGAATGAACATCGCCCGTGACGAATTCTTCGCCCATTTTGGAGTCAGCATTAATGACCTTATACTCAGTCATCGCGAAGATTTGGACCGCAAACGCAAAGTAACGCGCCCACCGTTGGAACCGAAGACTCGCTGGGTGGATGGCACGCCGGAGTATTCGTTACACATCTATGCGCTGCGCAAACTCTTTCCGGAGGCGGTGTTTATTCACATCCTTCGCGATGCGCGTTCGGTGGTACGCTCAATGCTGAACTTCCATCGCGTGGCCGGCACTCGGTTGGTGCCCAATGAAGAGGCGGCTTACAAGTACTGGCTCCGTACGGTAACTGCCTGTGTCCAGGCTGAGCACGCCTACGGTCCAAAAGTTATCCATCGCTTGTACTACTCCGCTTTGGTCGACGATCCCGAGGGATCCATGCGGTCCGTGTTCGATTTTGCAGGCGAGCCGTATGTTCCCAAATGCCTCGATCCACTCGCTCAACGCATTAACAGCTCCAACGTGCCGGAGGACTTTGTCGCCGGCGATCCTGCTCCTGATCCCGGTGTCGTCCGGGATGCGACAAACCTCTATGCCAGGTTGCAAGAGGTGCCGCAGTCAGCCGAAGCATCAACAGCTGTCGCTGATGAAATTGAGGCTGCGTTTACCGAGCGAGTGCAACATATGGCGACTGTGGATAAACAGTTTCGCAAAGCCGTTCAGAAAATTCAGACCCTGGAAAAGCAAGACTTCCGTGAACCGACAAGAAGACGAGGATGAGCCCTAAAATTGTCAGACGGGATACGGGGAGCGGCTCCGGTGCTTTTCTCCTATTCTTTGCCGATTTCGTTTTCGTTAGCAGGCTTTGGGGCCTGCTCCTGTGAGCGGCAGCATTGCCGTGTGTCTGCGCGGTGGGTTGCGAACAACAAGGCTCGCTGGGGCAAGATTTGACTGCATGACAGCCTGGTGGGGGAATTTCAGCCTCAAATTGAGTGTCCAGTGGGACCACGATTGCAGCGTAAAAGCCTGCTTGCCAGCAACATATAGACTAACAAAAAAATACAAGAATTTGCGCGACTGGGTTGACGCCCCCGCCGGCGTGCGCTATTTTACTAACCCCGCTGGACGCGGGACTCCTCTAATCAGGAGTAAGTTCTACGTACATTTGGGACTGCAAATTGACTCAATTTTGTCCCGGCATTGAAAGGCGGAAACGTGATTCAAAGTCGGCGGCGAGATTGAGTTTTTTGTTGTCCTAAATGTGCGTGAACGGCTGGTTCTTTGACATCTACATACAGGGTAGTAAGAAAGTACAACTTTAAGAGCTGAGTCTGAAATCAAGATGCCGCTGATCGAGAGATGGGCGGCAAGAGAGTTTCAGTTATCGAAAAATCTCGGTCCCGCGCCTGCGGGACTGAACAGATTGATCAAGCTACAAAGAGCGCATCATGGATGCCTTGGTGCCAATAGGCGATGAAGGACGTGGCAAGCTGCGATAAGCTACGGAGAGCGGCAAACACGCTTTGACCCGTAGATTTCCGAATGGGGTAACCTGAGCGGGGTAACACCTGCTCGAGCTTGTGTGAATCCATAGCACAAGCATCGCGACACCCGGCGAAGTGAAACATCTCAGTAACCGGAGGAAAAGAAAGCGAAAGCGATTCCGTCAGTAGTGGCGAGCGAAAGCGGAACAGGCTAAACCGATCGATTTATCGATCGGGGTTGTAGGAGCCCGACGTGGTAGTGCAAAGGTTAGGTGAAGCTTCTGGAAAGCTGCGCCATAGAGGGTGAAAGGCCCGTAACCGAAAACCGGAGCACGCCTAGGGATTTCCTGAGTAATACGATGCACGTGAAACTTC
>DASQUN010000431.1:0-4063 GCA_035641275.1 Candidatus Udaeobacter sp.
ATGGCGATCCCGGCAAAAAGCTTTCAGATGGTTATTTATCCGCTCGCGAAAGAGCGAGGCTTCATGAAGGAAGAAGGGATCGACCTGAGGGTCATCTATATTGCGCCGACAACCAGCATCCAGGCGATGCTCGGCGGCGACGTGCAATTTACTGGCGCCGGGTCCAGCGCGCTCGTGAGCATCGCCAGGGGCAACGCGCCTCTGAAGGTAGTCCTGGCAACCAACGACAGAGTTCTGCAGTGGCTGTTAGTCCGGCCGGAGATCACCAGTCCTAAAGATCTCAAGGGAAAGAAGATCGCGACGACTGGAGTCGCCGCGATCGCCACTTTCATGCTCCGACAGATCCTGACGAAGCACGGACTCGATGGGAACAAGGACGTGGTCTATCTCGATGTGGGACAGGGAAATCAACTAACGGCGCTCCTCGGCGGAGGTTTGGATGCCGCGGTTCTCAGCGTCGAGCAGCGTTACATCGGGTTGGATAAACGAATGAGAGAGATGTTCTTTTTCGGCAACGAGGTAAAGAACTCGTGGGGAACGCTCGCGACGACGGACAAGCTCATCAAGGAAAACCCCAAGCTCGTCGGCGGATTTGTCCGAGCCGCAATCAAGTCGCTTCGCTACATGCGTCAGAATCGGGAAGGTACCACTTCCGCATTGCTAAAGTTTTCCGGCGTCACGCGCGAACAGGCCAGTCGCGTATACGACGATCTGATCGGCACTTTCACTCGCAATGGGATCGTTGACGAAGAAACACAGAAAAACGATCTCAACATCATCCGTCAAGTCGTGAATGCCAATGAAGCGGTCCCGCCGAGTCGGGCTTACGACTTTAGCTCTGCGTTGGATGCGGATCAGCAGCTCAACAAAACGGGCTGGAAGCCATGAGAGCTGATCCCGTGGTCATTCGGGCGCAGCCAAGAAATCAAAGCGCAATCCGCAAAATTCCACTTGCTGGAACGCCTCGTGGACTTGAGGATTTCAGATCATGGTTTGCCAAATAGAGGGAAGCCGTGGATTACGATGAGAACAAGGTTGAGGAAGTTGTTTTGGCATTGATGTATCTGACCCTGCACGAGGAAGTGCGGGCGTGGAAAGGCTTTGACTTTAGAGTGCTGGACCGATTGTACGAAAAAGGATTTATCCGCGATCCCAAGAGCAAGGCTAGGTCAGTTGTCCTTACCGAAGAGGGACGAGCCAGGTCAGAGGAACTGTTCAAGAAACATTTTGGACACCGACAGAGCAGAGCGAGGTGATCCAAGAAATAAACGGGCCGACGTGAACAGTTGCCGGTCAAACTACGGGCGCCAACTTGACTGCGTTAGTTGACGATCAGCTTCCCGTCTAGATACCATAGAAAGCACAGGGATTGTCCTGGACCATTTTTTCAATCACACGATTCGGCACGGTCGTTTGAGACCTCAGCGCCGGCAAAAAATTACGTTGTTCGAATGGATCGTTGTGGCCATAGTCGGAACCGATCAACAGGTTGTCCTCACCTATACAGTCAGCCAGCAACGGAATGTTTTCATCGGTCTCACAAGCCACGTAAATTCTATAGTCGCGGAAGAGATCCGCGCTGGATGAGTACTTCCACTCGCCACGAAACTGACGCTTGAAAGAGTGAAGCAGGTAGGGAACCCAAGTGGCATAGGCTTCGATGAAGCCGAATCTGAGGCCCGGGAACAGTTCGGGGATTTTATTATTCACAATATCGTTGAATGCAAAGAGCGGCAGAACCGCCGAGTGGGACCATTGACGATTTCTCTCTAGATTAAAAAAGTTGATGAACGTTGGGCAGCCCGACCCCTGATGGATGCAGATCGGCAGGTCGAGATCGCTCGCTTGTCGGTACACTGGAAAGAAGTAGGGATTATCCAACGTGAGATTGCCCTCTATTCCTCTGAAGAAAACTCCCACCGCGCCATTCTCCTTTGCCCAGCGTATCTCCCTCAGCGATTCGTCGATGGATCGCAAAGGCGGAATGGCAACCCATTTGAGCCGATCTTTCGCTTTGGCGCAGGCCTGAGCCATATACCTGTTGTAAGCCCGACACAGTGCCACCTCGAGGGCGACATCGTCGGTGAGATAGATGAGAAACAAGGTCGGGTAGATGACCTGGACGTCAAAGCCCAATCGATCCATATCCTTAAGGCGTGCCACAGGGTCCGTCAGGTCACGGCAACCCAGGCTGATGTCGGTTCTTGTTTGCTGTCGCTTGGCGGCCGATGGGGTAATCAGGTTGAATCCGCCTCTGCCGGCCGGCTTTGGGAAAATATTTCCGTCGATCAGCCAGAAGGCGTTGCGCTCGCCATAGAGAGTATCGTCGGGAACCGAGACCAGCACCGGTCTCCGGCGGTACATCTCCTGATCGAGAAAGTCCCACATCCCTTGTGATTCGGAAACATGGGTATCTGCGTCAACCACTTGTTTTGTGCCGGTCATCATAGTTTGGTCCTCCCCCGCAGGAAAGGTTTTTACTTTGGTAAATGTCTAACTGCGTGCACGCTATTCGAGTGGTGTCGGAGTTGTCAAGGATGCACTAACGCAGCTCGGTGTTGGACATCTGTTCCACCAATTTTATTAAACCGGCGTGGTCGAGCTCGCCGTTTCCCATGGAGCGCATCGCTGTCATCATCTGAGCCACCTGGCTTGTCACCATCAGTGGGACGCCGTATTCCAAGCCCGTCGCCAGAGCGATCTTCATATCTTTTTCGTGCAGGCGGATCCTAAACCCCGGCTTGAAATTGCGCTCCAGCATTTTCTGACCGTGGGCTTCCAAAATCTTCGACTGCGCGAAGCCGCCGAGCAACGCTTGCCTCACTTTGGCAGGATCGACTCCCGCCTTGGCAGACAGCACCAGCGCCTCGCCCACGATCGCGATGGTTGTTCCGACGACCATCTGATTCGCCGCCTTGGTCACCTGTCCCGCGCCCGCGTCTCCGACGTGAACGATATTTTTGCCGAGCACCTGAAAAACCGGCATAGCGCGTTCGACAGCTGCCGCTTTGCCGCCGATCATAATCGAAAGCGTCGCATTTATGGCGCCCGCTTCACCGCCGCTAACCGGCGCATCGAGCATGTCCATGCCGCGTTTTTCTGCTTCTTGCGCCAGTTTGCGCGAGACGATCGGCGAAATGCTGGACATGTCGATCAGCAACATGCCGCGGTTGGCGCCGGCAAAAACACCAGTCTCTGCTGAGTAAACCAGTTCCACATCCGGCGAGTCGGGGAGCATGGTGACCAATATTTCAGTGCGCTCGGCAACTTCCTTCGCGGTCGCAGCGGTTTGCGCTCCCTCCTTGCTCAACTCCTCAACCGCACCTCGGCTGCGGTTATGAACGACGAGCGTATAGCCTGCCTTCAACAGATTCCGGGCCATGGGCTTGCCCATGATGCCGAGACCGATAAAACCGATAATGGCGTTTGCCATAGTTTCTCCTTTCATCTCTTAATCACGGCTCACGCTAATATTATCCCCTCGTTACTGATCGCGGCAACAGACAGCCGCGAGGTTTCGATTTGACAACAAAGTGTCGGTGGTGTTAACAGCCGCGAAGAGTCCGCGCTCGGAGGTGAATTATGCTTCGCAGCTATCGTATCCATGATGCCGACGCTCATGTGATCCTGGCGCCCGCGATGTGGGAAGACTTATCGGAGAAATACGTCGCGCGACGACCTCGTCCAGCGGTCCTCAAGACTGCGGTGGACAAACTTCCCAAACACTCAATCCAAGATTATCTAAAGTCGGGTCGGATCTTCGTCTGCGGCGAGATGGAGGACCCGCTAATGAAAGAGTAAATAGTGCTGCTAGGCGAGGACCAGCTTCTATTCTCGTCCGACTATCCACACGGAGAAGCGCGAGAGAATGCCGCACAGAATCTTCTAGAGCGAAAAGATGTCACCGAAAAGCAAAAACAGAAAATTCTGTACGACAATCCCGTTCGCTTCTTTGGCGAGCCGTAGTGTGTTGTCTCAGAAGTTCACGGAATAAGTCGGCGTCTCCGGTTCGTCATTACCGCGAAAGCGGTAATCTATTTTGCGTTGCATTTCCGAGATTCCG
>DASQUN010000432.1:0-4698 GCA_035641275.1 Candidatus Udaeobacter sp.
CGCGTGTATCCCTCAATCGCTGTTGCGGTCAATAAGGCAATCGTCATTCGTTTGCCCAAAAAGGCGACCAAAGTAGCTGTAACGCAGCCCAAAATCGCTGCAGTCGAGGTCGTATCGCCGGATACAGTCTTGATTCACGGCAGGGCTGTAGGAACGACTTCTCTTGTGATCTGGTTCGCGAAGAGTCCATAATCAGTAACTAGTGAGGATAAAATGGTTCGATTCAAGTTAATTTTGTTTCTTGTTCTCACGATGCCCATTGGTTGCAGCGCACAACTAGAACGTCCACAGGAGCAAGAGTCCAGTCAAGTCGAGCAGAAAAAAGAACAGAGGCCACCTTCAGTACCCACATTCACATATCGTCCGGGTGCGGGCCTAATGATAGAGGGGCGATAGCTGGTTACCTCGGGGCCAAATCCAGCATCCATGCAGGTGGAAATAAAGGGACGAAGCCTGGAAGAATCCGACAATCTCCTCGATCCCGACGTCATCGCCGCCGAAATCGCCACGGACTTAAGTGCTGAGGAAAGTGCGAGGTAGAAGAGTCGTGTCTGGAAGCTCGAGGACCGCACTTTAGGCCTTGCGCACTATTTACTCTGTCAGCTTTTTCACGCGCTCAATGACGTCACGCGGTTGATTCATCACCTCGCGGATCTGCGACTCCACTTCCGCACCGGAGAGCACGCTGAGTTCAAGGTTGGTCTTTTTTGCCTCTTCGATGACTTCCGGCTCCTTGAAGGCCTTATGATAGGCCTCGCGCAAGATTTTGATCCGGTCTGCCGGCACGCCTGGCGTTGTAACCAAAGGACGTCCTAAAGTGGCCGACACCAGCATCGCGCGCGCGACGTTGCGGCTTATGGTCGGCGTTTGCTTTTTGTCCATCAGCTCGTTCAAGGTGGGCGCGTCCGACAGCCGCGGGTCCTTTTTTGCTCCCGTTTGAACCATGTGCCGGTCAAAGCCGCTCTTGTGCCAGGTAAAATAAGGCTCACGAGCAAAGTGCGTCGTGATACCGGTTCCCCGGCATTGGATTTCTCCCTTTTCGATCGCCAGGTCGATCTCGGCTCCGCCTGGATAGCCCCTCACGTTATTGAACTTAAGGCCGAGAGTTTCTTTCAATATATTGAGCATGATCGTCGTAAGGTCCGATGTTCCCGTGGCGCCACATTTGGGTGGCTCGGCGGCCGTCTGAATGTCTTCCAGGGATTTCCACGGCGCGTCCGCTCTCATATAGAGCATGAGGTCTCTTTGATCCACGCTGCCGAGCCAAGCCAGCTTCCGTACATCGAAGGTTGCCTCTTTGCGCTCCAGCAATTGGTCGAGATAGATACCGCTCCCCGGCATAGCGAGGGTCAAGCCGTCGGGCTTGGCGACGCTGTAAACATAGTTCGTCGCGGTGAGTGAGCCGGCCCCGGGCATGTTCTGGACGATGATGGTCGGGTTTCCGGGAATATGTTTCGGCATCTGACGGGCGAGAATCCGCGCATACTGATCGTAGAGCCCGCCGGAAGTGAAGCCCACGATGATGCGAATCGTCTTGCCCTGGTAAAACGGCGCGGCCTGGGCGTTGGCCGCTGCGCCGCGGAACAGCAGAGAGCAAAAAACCACGGCTCCCACGAGCGCGAGCCATCCAAAGTCGCGGAAAATGCATCTGATCGTCATGACAAGCTCCTGTGCTTGATTAAAGGCCAGCTATATTGAGTTTGATGATCTTGTGCAAATTGCTCCCGCATGCATTGAAATTACCGGGTTTCCGAACGTCCCGGATCGTCTGAAGAAGGCAACCAGAAGAAAATCAGGTCGGCTAGGTCGAAGGCCGGAAACCAGTTCTAGTCACAATCGATGGAGGCAGTTCATGTCCGCCGTACGTAGCATATCGCGAGGAGTTCCTGAACATCCTCCGGAGTTGAGAGGCGGCCACAGAGGTCCAGCAATCGCATGGGAGTGTCGGCTGGCGCTAAGTCTTCCAAAAGCCATCTCATCTTCTCCAGCAGCTCCGTATCACTCAACGGCGCATGCGGGTGACCTTTAGGTTGGTGGACGATGATTTCCTCCGTACGACCATCCGTCAGTTCCGCCACAAGTCTCACGCCCAAGATTCCGCGCGTGTCGAAAGCCCTGTCGCTTTCACCGTCCTTAACCAATTCTATCTTCGGCATGAGAGCCTTCACTTCAGGTGTTTCCCAGGGCGCTTCGTCATACTCTCGGGACGTGAGCTTGCCGCGAAGCAGAGCCATCGCCATGACATAAGGAGTGCTGTGGTCCGCCGCTTCCCGATTTGCGGGTGCGAACGCTTGGGGCGAACCCTGTACA
The DNA here is from genome assembly GCA_035641275.1 of Candidatus Udaeobacter sp. Taxonomy (GTDB): domain Bacteria; phylum Desulfobacterota; class Binatia; order UBA9968; family UBA9968; genus DASQUN01. Next base: position 2,311 of record DASQUN010000432.1, read on the forward strand.
CCGCCGCAGACGTTTCGGTGGCCATAGAGGGTCAGCTTTTGCACGCTGTCGGCGCGGATGCCGTTGTGATAGAGACGGCGGGCAGCTTCGATTGCTGCCTGCGTGTAGAGTTGTGCCGGATACGCTTTGATCATGTTTTGAGCGGCAGTCCAGTGCTTGCCGAGCTTCTCTAAACAAGTGACATCGATCGGCGAAGCAGCCAAAGAAGAGAAAACCGTCTCGAGCGCATCTTCTGTGGCCGTCACGCCCAGCTTGGCCAACTCGGCAGCCGCTACCACGCGCTCGAGAACCAATCCCACCGCGACGCCCTTGATCATCGGAATTGTATGCATCGGCCTGATCCATGTATTCAGGACCGTGCCTGTCGCAACAGAAAGACCGGAAGCATGCACCGCTTGATCAGCCGTCGCGCCCATGAGACGAGCGGCGATGATCGGGACTACCCATGCAACGTTCGTCTCCGCATGGAGGCCACAATCCCAGAAGTTGAAGGATTGTGCCAACGCGCCTTGGAGCTCGTAGGACGCCACCAGGCAGGTCAGCAGTTCTTCTCCGCTACACCGATATTGCTCGGCCAGAGCCAGGAGACCAGGTGTGCCATCGCTAAAGTGACCGGAGGGGCCGCCGCGACTCAAGACGAAGACATCGTTGGCGTCCAGATAGCGGACCATGGTGCCGTTAGCCAGCGCGGCTAACCCGGCCGGAACCTTTTGATTCGTGCCTAGGATCGTCGCCTCGGCGCGGCCGCCCTTTGCGATCGCATATCGCTGCACGGCTTGAGTCGCCGCGCTGTCATAAGCCCCGAGCGCACAAGCCACACTGTCAGCCAAATGCCTGCGCGCAGCGGCCATGACCTCGGCAGGTATGGAATCGTAGTTCAGCGAAAAAGCGTACTCGGCCATGATCTGGGCGAGGGTCTTCACGCTCTTTCTCTGCTCGGCCATGCGGTCGTTCTACTGATTCGTTGCGTCCGCGGCAGCGTGCATGCCGGCGCGGCGACCGAAGACGGCTCCGCGCATGAGACCTGCGCCACCGGGATAGTTATAGTAGAAAAAACCGCCCGTGATCTCACCGGTCGCATACAAACCCGAAATGGGTTTGTCGCTCGTATCGAGGACCCTAGCGTTGGTGTCGATCGCGATTCCCCCGTAGGTGAAAGTGATCCCGCAGGTCACCGGGTAGACCGTATAAGGTGGCGTGTCGATGGGCAGAGCCCAGTTGGATTTGAGGGGATTGAGACCGGCCGTCGATTTGCCATCTTTGGCAGCCGGATTGAACTCGCCTGGCTGTATAGCTCCGTTGAACTCCTCCACTGTCTGCCTCAGAACATCCGGAGAAATGGCCAGCTTGCGTGCGAGCTCTTCTATCGTTTCGGCGACAACAGGAGCGCCGGTAGAGTAACGCTCCTCAAGGAGCTGCACCGTCTTCTTATCGAAGATCTGATAGGCCACGGCCCCGGGCTGAGCCAGTATGGCATGGCCGATCTTGGCGTAGGTGTACTGACCCAAATCTTCTCCCTCATCGATGAAGCGCTTACCCAAAGTGTTGACCATGATCGAGTAGGGGTAAGATAAACGGTTTGTTTTATCCGTGAGTTGGATCTGCCCTACGGCTGGCGCATTGGCGTCGATGGGCGTGGCATGGCTTCCCTGAAAGTCTCCCGCGGGCTTAGCGCCAAGATCTAAGGCTATCTGGAGCGTCTCTCCAGTGTTGTGTCGGGTGCCGCGAACTTTGACTTTCGACCAGTTTGGACCAAGATAACGGGCGCGCATTTCCGCGCTGGCCTCGAACCCGCCGGAGGCGAGCACCACGGCTCCCGATTCGATATCCATGAGGCCTTCGGCTGTTTTGACGCGCACACCTTTGACACTTCCGCTGCTCTGAAGGAAACCTAACATTTCTGCTTCATAGAGAAGATGAATTCCGGCTCTCTCACACGCGGCGAAAAGATAATGCATAAGCCCAAGGCCCTTGTTTTTCACCTCGAGTACGCTGCCGGGATTGAAGCGCCTCTTGCCCGCCACTTCCACAGACCAAACGGAAGTCCAGGCCCACTCGATTCCCAGCCCGGTCATCCATAAGATTGTCGGGTAGGAGTCCTCGGCGAGGGTTCGAGTGAGCTCACGATCGGCACGGCCTCGAGTAACCCGCATGATGTCTTCAAAATAGCGACTTACCAGATAACTACCTGCTTCGACGCGGTCCCATTCTTCGGATGAAAGCGCAGGCATGACCGGCTTCAGATCTCCGATGCCTTCGTAGGCAAAGCGAAACAGCCCTCCACTAAACCTGCTGTTTCCACCCCTCTCCTTGAGAGGCGCTTTTTCCACTACGAGCACGTCGGCGCCTTTTTCCCGCGCCGCCAGAGCAGCCGTAAGGGCGGCATTC
>DASQUN010000433.1:0-6689 GCA_035641275.1 Candidatus Udaeobacter sp.
CCTCGTTGGGTGGAAAAGCAAAGCTTAATTCCTGATCTTGGTCTGTTCTACGGGCGGTCTCGTCAGGTGAAGACAGCTTCTCGGTCGGCTCTTCTCGTATTGTTTCCTTTTCAACATGAAATGTGTGCTTGCAGCGCGAGCAGCGAAGCGCCGGAGCTGCGCCCTTGAGAATTTCTTCTGAAACCTTATAGGTAGTCTTGCAGTTAGGGCATTGGATCAGCATAAGTTAGGCTGCTGTTTCTCGGCCGACGAGGCGTTAGGGAGTCACAGTGATTGTATGAGAATTCGCGAGGAATTCAAGGTTTTTGGTCAGCAAGCTATCTGGTCCATGAATAAAACCGGTTATAGAACGTCCAATGACTAGGATCATTGTGGAGTTAAGCGACTGGGAGCTCGTCCAGAAGTGTCAATCTGGAGAGATGAGCGCGTTTCAGGATCTCGTCTCAAGATATCATCAGAAAGTATATATCGTAATACTTGGTTTGTTACGGAACCGCGATGACGCTATGGAAGTTGCTCAGGAGACGTTCTTTCGCGCTTACACTAAGATCAAGAGCTTTAAGGGAGGTTCGTCGTTCTACACTTGGTTGTATCGGATCGCCGTCAATATCGCGATTGACGCACGGCGCCGGCAAAAGAGAAACCCCCTAGAGTTTCGAGAAAAAATGGACAAGATCCTGGAGGAACAAAACGAAGTCGCAAGGGACCCGTTTTCGGACGTTCACGACAGGGAATTGCGAGATCGTCTGGTTAAAGCGATCAATGAACTGACACCTGAACATAGAGCTGTTATCATCCTCAGGACCGTTGAGGGTCTTTCGTACAAGGACATCGGTGAAATTCTCGGCTGCTCCGAAGGGACGGTCATGAGTCGGCTCCACTATGCGCGAAAGAAACTACAGGACAAGTTGAGCGCGTTTTTATGAACAACTGTAACAGCGTAAGAGAGTCTCTCGGGGCTTGGCTGGATGGTGAGTTGGATCCGTCCGAATCGGAAAGGGTGCGCGCGCATCTACAAGAATGCTCGACCTGTAGACAAGAGCGCCGTCAACTGGAAAAATTGGAGTCGGCTCTTAGAGATGTTTTGGATTCCGAAGCGGCGCGCATCTCGTTTCAGCCCTTCTGGAGGGTTGTACAAGGACGAATAACTGAAAAGGAAGCGTGGCACGAACATTTATTGGCGCGGCTCCGTACAGCCTTTGCAGGGCCGAGGCTTGCATGGGCGATCCCCGCAGTGATCTTGCTGTTGCTGGGCGTGCTATCGGCGGATTCTTTCTTGCCTGGGTGGCGAATTTTCGGGCCGCGCAAGAATTTTGCCTCCGTCGAATCCATCGATGCTTACGGAAGGAACATCGCTTTATGGCGCGAGGACGAAACCAAAACGACCGTCATATGGCTATATCAGAATCAAGAAGGTGAAGATGAATCATCTGACGAAGCGGCTGATACGAGACCTTCTTTTTAGCATGTTCTCTGCTTGGGCAGTGACTTATCTGCATGCCGCTGAGAGCAGCCCCCAAGCGATACAGGTCAAGATCGAAACGATTCTGGCTAGCAATCAGTCCGATGAGTTTGATCCTCGGCTAAAGGCATTGGAAAAACAACTGAAGGTGCTGAAGTATCGGTCATATCGATTGCTCAAAGAGGAAAGTCAAAGTGTGCCATCGCAAGGAAGTGCAAGCTTCGAAATCCCGGGTGGCCGATCTCTCATCGTTTCGCCACAGGATTCTCGGAACCAGCAGGTCGCTTTGAAGGTTCGCTTGCAGGGAGGACAGAAGCCATTGCTGGATACAACCATTCGCCTACCGAACAAGGGCAACTTTATCTTGGGGGGGCCGCCGCATGAGGGGGGGGTGCTGGTGCTTTCGATCTCCGCGGTCGCACAGTAACCTAGGACCTATTCAATAACATTCTTTTCAATCGGCTCGACCATCACTCCCTTTTCTTTGAGCCACCCGATAGCCTTTTCGACCTCCGCTGATTTGCCGTCGATTTCCAGGGCAACCAGAGCCATTTCCGCCGTGACCGTGGAGCCGCGAATATTGAAAACGACGTCAAATTGTTTCGCCAGCATGCTGAGGATCGGTTCTTGGATTAGATCTTTGGGAAAAGTCAAATAAACCCGCTCGCGGACGCTTTCCCTTTTCGTTTTCATCGCCATTTAAATCTAGATGGCAAATTTGAGGTTTCCAACCGCCATTCGGTCACGCCAACCGACCCATAAGTTCGTGGTGAGATACTTATCACCAAAATCGGGAAACACAGTGACGATCGTCCCTGACTGTAGTTTACGCGCGACCTTCAGTGTGGCGAACATCGCGGCCCCGGACGATTGCCCGACAAGGATTCCTTCTTCCTGACTGAGACGATACACCATTGCGTAGGCGTCATCTGTCGCCACTGAAATTTTACCGTCTAATTGCTCTTCATGATAAATGCCCGGAACTATCGAGGTCGCCATGTGTTTGAGGCCCTCGAGCCCATGGAGCGCATCGTCGGGCTCCACCGCGATTATTTTGATGGCCGGATTCACTTCCTTGAGATAACGGCCGGTACCCATGACTGTCCCGCCGGTACCGATTCCGGCGATAAAATGTGTCACGGCCTGATTCGTTTGGCGATAGATCTCCGGCCCGGTCGTTTCGTAATGAGCTTGGGGATTCATTGGATTAAAATACTGGTCGGGTTTGAAGTACTTATCGCGATTCGCTTCGAGGATCTGACGGCAGAGACGAATCGCGCCGTCGGATCCTTCCAAAGGATCGCTATAGCTTACTTTTGCGCTGTAAGCGTGAATGATTTTTTTCCGCTCGACGCTGACGTTGGCGGGGATGACCAACTCGACCGGGTAGCCTAGAACTCTTCCGATCAGGGCGAGAGCGATACCCGTATTCCCGGAAGTGGAATCGAGAATGGTTTTGCCGGGACGCAACTTCCCGGCTCGAATCCCTTCTTGGATCATTCTTAGTGCCGGACGATCTTTAACAGAGCCCCCTGGATTGAATCCTTCAAGCTTGGCGAAAATGCGAACACTGGAAGGGACTATCGTTTCTGTGATCTTGCGCATTTCCAATAGAGGAGTGTCGCCGATTAGATCGAGAGCCGATTCTACTTTTTTCAGCGCCCCCGGCGGCGACGGGACCATTCGTAGATTTGGTGTGGCTATTGCCATCATTGAGTTCGTCCAGTGTCACTGACCGCCAGCGATAGCAGGCACGATCGAGATATTATCTCCTTCCTTTAGCGCGGTATCTAAATTTTGTAGAAAGCGTATATCGTCGCCGTTGACATAAACGTTAACAAAGCGCCGGATTTTGCCGGTTTCGTCGCAGATTCTTTCCTTAATTCCGGGAAAGTTTTTGTCGAGGTCTTCCACCATCGCTCGAACGTTGTTACCTTGTGCGGTGACCTCATCAGCACCTTGAGTAAACTTGCGTAACGGAGTAGGCACGCGGACTTTCAAAACCATATCCACCCTCCTTAAAACAAAACGCTCGTCAGGTCATTGCCGAACATTTTTATAACTTTCCGCCGGTGACCTTTCAAGGCAATTGAGCCATCCGAATTTCCGGAAGAAACATCGATGTTAGATACCCGCCGCCTTTGCTTTAGCGGGTTGGTCCAATTGCTGGTAAAGCTCATCAAAATTCCGCAGGGTTGCGTTGATCGTGTACGGCTTTTCAATGCTGCTTGCCACGGTTTCGAGCGTCTTATAGCCATTGCCCGTGATGCTGATCACGATAGATTCGTCCCGCGAAATCCTGCCGCTTTCAATCAGTTTTTTTGTGACAGCGACTTCGGTTCCACCTGCAGGTTCGGTGAAGATTCCTTCGGTCCGCGCAAGTAGTTTGATACCCTCGAGAATTTCCTCATCCGTGGCACTCTCCCCCCATCCGCCTGATTCACGCACCGCCTGAAGAACGTAATAACCGTCAGCGGGGTTGCCGATAGCGATGGAACTGGCAATCGTGTTAGGTTTGACCGGGCTGATAAGGTCGGTTCCTTTCTTGAGCGCATTGATGATTGGCGCGCAACCGGAAGCTTGTGCCGAATAGATTTTGCAGCCGGTATCTTCCACCAGTCCGACCTGCACCAGTTCTTTAAAAGCTTTGGCCAACTTCGGCAGGATCGTACCGCCCGCCGATGCCACCACGATGTGCTTGGGTAGCTTCCAACCGAGTTGCTCAGCAACTTCGAAGCCGTGAGTCTTTGCACCTTCCGAATAGTACGGACGCAGGTTGACGTTGACAAAAGCCCAGCCATACTTGTCGCCGATTTCAGTGCAGAGACGATTCACATCGTCGTAGTTGCCCTTGATCGCGACCGTCCGTGGACCGTAAATGGCGGAACCGATAACCTTTCCTTGTTCCAAGCCATCGGGAATGAACACATAGCAACTGAGGCCGGCCTTGGCCGCGTGAGCGGCGACGGAGTTAGCGAGATTTCCTGTCGACGCGCATGAGACCGTGTCGAAGCCAAATTCGATGGCCTTGGAGATGGCCACTGAAACCACGCGATCTTTGTAGGAAAATGTGGGGTGATTGACCGAGTCGTCCTTAACATAAAGCTCTTTCACGCCGAGAGCTTCGGCCAGCCGGTGAGCTCGGACAAGCGGGGTGAAGCCGGAATACAAACCCACGCGGGGCTCGCCATCGATTGGGAGCAACTCGCGATAACGCCACAGATTCTTGCCACGCGCACCGATCTTCTCACGACTTATGGATTTTTGGATGCCCTCATAGTCATAAACTATTTCTAGCGGGCCGAAGCAGGTTTCACAGACGTGCAATGGCTTCTTGGGATATTCCTGACCGCATTCTCGGCATTGAAGTCCTTTGACAAAACTCATGTTGTTCCTTTCTGCGCCTCGATTTCAGACGATCCTTGAAGTTGCCACAGCTTTTGATTTTGCCCCTCCGCAAGCGCTGCAAGCGGAATCTCTTTTTACCTCTACAGTGTGAAAATTCATGGTCTTTGCATCATAGGTCAGTAAGCGGTCGGTGAGTAAGCCTTCTTCAAATCCGGTCAGGTATTTGATGGCTTCGGTCGCTTGAATTGAACCGATCGTACCGGCGACCGCGCCGAGAATCCCGGCTTGCTGACAACTCAAGATCTCTTCGGGGGGCGGAGGCGCTTTAAAGAGGCAGCGGTAGCAAGCGCTCTTTCCTGGAATTACAGTCATCGTCTGGCCTTGGAGCCGAACGATCCCCGCGTGAGAAAACGCGATGCCTAGCTTTATAGCAAGATCGTTCACCAGAAATTTTGTGGCAAAATTGTCGCTGCCATCGACGATAAAATGGTAATCACGAATGACCTCAGCGCCGTTCGTTGCTTCGAATCGCGCTGGATAAGGGTTGATTTCTACATCAGGATTCAGTAACGCCAGTTTCGCCCGTGCCGACTCGACCTTCTGACGCCCGATGTCAGGGGTCGCGTGAAGAATCTGGCGTTGCAAGTTCGATAGTTCGACTTGATCTGAATCGATTAGTCCTAAAGCGCCGATTCCCGCTGCGGCTAAATAAAAGGCCGCTGGCGAGCCCAAGCCGCCGGCCCCGATTACAAGCACCCGCGCCTGTCGCAGCCGGAGCTGTCCCTTGCCGCCCAAGTCTGGAACCATAATCTGGCGACTGTAGCGCTCAATCTGATCGGTTGTAAGGCGGATGCTCATCTCCTAACAGTCGGCAAAAAAAAAACCTCTTCTTGAAGATAAGAAGAGGTTTTTAACGACCTCACCTTATCTCTCCCCCCGTAACAGGGGTGGGACTTAGCACCAGCGTTCCGTCTTTTAGGAACCGGTTGCTGTGGCTTCGAAGGGCCGATCCCTCCACCACTCTGGATAAGGTGTCCAGATAATCTTTATCAGCTAAATTAGCGTAGCAGATACGGACTGTCAAGAAGTCCGGGTCCCAGGGAATAACCAGCTGAGTCCCTGTGCCCGCTATTTGAGGCGGTGGGTAATGAACTAGCATTACGCGCGTGACAGGCGCCCTTAGCTTCCATGATGTCATTTACCAGCGCTACACCGTCGAGCACATCCGAGCTCCCCGAGACCGGTGTGCGGTGCAGAATCGGCGACACTAGGCGGCGCCTTGGTGGTCAGAGCTCGTGAGGGATTATGTTAAGGGAAACTAGAAAAGAATCGGGAACAGTGCTAACCATTTTCTGTTCAGGAGAAGCATCATTGCACCAAGGAGGAAGCGGTGGGGCTGATTGAACGGGCCACCAATTAAAGTCGACCGAAAGGGAAAAACCGCGAAGCTAGGAAGCAGAGGATGGAATCTTACTCGGAAGCCCTAGGAGAATTCGCCAGCGGCCTGAGACTGTCGGATATACCTCGGGCCGTTGTGGACAAAGCCAAGCTGGTCTTTCTAGATACGCTCGGTATTGCCCTTGCCTCATCCACGATGGATTTTGGCCGAATGGTTTTGAATGTGGCGGAAAAGCTCGGCGGCTCGGCAGTTAGTCGCTTGATCGGTTCGTCTATCAGGGTCGCGGCCGCCAACGCGGTTCTCGCTAATGGAACCTTGGCGCACGGGCTTGATTACGATGACACATTAGAAGAAGCGATTGTTCACACCGGTTGCTGCGCGGGCATGACGGCCATGGCGGTGGGGGACGAAGTCGGTGCCAGTGGCGGTTCGGTCTTGGAAGCGGCAATCGCCGGTACTGAAGTCATGTGCAAGGTCGGT
>DASQUN010000434.1:0-5438 GCA_035641275.1 Candidatus Udaeobacter sp.
AACGAGCGGCATCAGTTCGGTGTCTTTGTTGATCCTTTGCTTGACCCGTACCAGCTTTCCGCGCTCTTCAAGCGCCTGTAAATGTTCCCTGACGTCTCTGTAATAGTTCCGGGTTTCCATCAAAGCTCCTTTCACAGACAGGAGATGGCTCGATCAAATGAAAATTACTCTCTTGCACTGTATACGGCCGGCCGTTGGGGCATCGGACGGAAGATTTCCTAAATTCGCGCGCATGACTAGGAACGGCTCTCAGTGCTTCAGTCGGTGATGAAATCCTCGTGCTCAGCCAAGCCATTCGAACTTCCGGTTCGCATAAACTAATCACAGGCCTCACGCCAACGCGGACAAACATTTTCGGATCGATGCGGTGAGCATCTAAAGATTCAGCGTATTCGGGGCAAAAAGCTTCTCCACCTCAAGCTTCTCTTTCGCCAGACCTTGCTCGTAGAGATAGCCCATGAGCGTGGCAACGACGTGACGATTTTTTTCCAGACCGTACGGCCATGGATCCTCGCCAAGAATTTCCCTTTGTGCCTCCAGCGGGCGGCGGAACCAAGCCAGGCTGATCTTATAGGGTGAGGTATCGTTCAACCGTTCGTAGGCAATCTCTTTAGCCCGTTGGAAGCCCTTGAACAGACTGGGAGCAACCCACGGACAGGCTTCCCACAGCTCCTGTCTAACAGCCACAGAGTGCATGATTGGAAAAATACCGGTTTTTTTGAAGTAGGCGGCTTCGACTTCCTCGTAATTCTCAAATAGACGTCGGATATGCGGCGGTGGGTTCAAAAGTGACGGAAAAAGATTGGCGCAGATCACCGCGTCCAGTTCGCCATCGAAGAGCATCTCATCCGGCTGACGATCCGGCGGAATGCGTTGCACCGAGTAACGGTTCGGCAGTTCGATGGCCATCCGCGACCGTGGCGTCCAGGTAAACCACTCGATCTCCTCCAGCTTGACCCCGTACTCGTGCTGCAGCGTTCCGCGCACCCAAACGGTTGCGGTCTGCTGAAACTCCGCCAACCCTACTCGCTTCCCCATTAGATCTTGCGGATCGCGAATACCGCTTCTCGTATTGATGAAGACGTAAGAGTGCCGGAAGGCGCGGGCTGGAAAGACGGGAATCGCGGTCAAGGGTTTCCCCAGCGTCCGTGCAATGAGATACGAGGATAACGAAATCTCCGACGCATCAAAGTCATAGTAATTCAACATCCGCGTCCAGATCTCGAGATGCGGCAGCACCAACCAATTGAGCTCGAGGCCTTCCGGCTTAACCGATCCGTCGATCAACGGGTGCGTCCGGTCATAATCTCCGCAGGCTATGGTCAATAAGCGGCTCATGAAATGAGTTAGTTCATTAGTATGTGGACAGATCTATTCGACCGAGGCCCAGCCCTTCCGAGCGCGGTCAATGGTCTGCGGCTTATAGGCCGCGGCCGTGGACTCTCCAAGGCTGGCTATTCCAACAGCCCCGACCTGAACGCCACCTTCACGTTCGTGTGCCCGCGCTCTCCATGACTCGGCCTCGGTCGCTTCGTGGCATCTTACTTACGAACTCCTTCGTAATCCATCGCTAATATTGTCTCGGATCTCGCCATCACCATTAACGGCCTCGAATGCCCAGCTCCCTTTGCGCATCGCGCAAGATCGTCAAATCGGCCACTTCGCTGGGCGATATTTCCTTGGACAACTTCGCTCCTTCCCTCGCCTGCTCGACCACCAAACGGAGGCCATCTTCCGGGATGCTGCCGTCCTGATTGAAAACTTTCACGGTGGAATCGTAGGAGGCACTGGCATTTTCCCTATCCGTCCGCCCCCATTCCATTAAGACCTGGATGGCACCGTCGCGATTTCCTCGAATGTAGCGATTGGCTTTGATCAATGCCTTGATGACTCGTTTTATTTCATCCGGTCTTTCGGAGATTTTTTTCACGTCCGCCCCCAGACCGACAAAGGGAAAATTGAAAAGCTCGTACGCCCTGGCCAAAACCCTAAAACCCAACCTTCTTCCCTCGCTGTCCGCCGGCGGAGAAATCACCGCGACGTCGACGATTCCTTCTTTGAGCGCGGCGAAGCGCGCGCGATCGGCCCCCAATGCGAGAATCTTCATCTCCTTTTCTGGATCGATCCCGGAGTAGCTGAGCATCATTCTCGCCGCCACATCGGCCGTGGCGCCGAAGTGCTCACGCCAAGCGTTTTACCTGTAAGCTCCTTGGCGGACTTGAACTCCGGGCGCGCGATCAACATATGGGTGGAGCTGTCGAGAAAGCTGGCGACAACTCTGACCGGCAGCCCGCGTATCGCGGCTCGCACAACGGAACCGAAAATCATCGTATAATCGATGTCCCCCGTAGTCAGCGCCGTAATCGAAACATTGGCGTTCATCCGAATGATCTCGGCTTCGATCCCCTCCTTTTTGAGGAAGCCTCGCTTATGCGCCACCGCCGACGTCAGAAAGGCCGCATCCAGGCTCGACACCGAAATCCTGGCTTTGTCGGCCGCATTAACCGTTCCGTTAGCGACGAAAGCCGCTAGCAGAGGCGCAAACCACCACTGTCTTTTCATGAAATTGTCTCTTTCATCCGCCTTTTATGCCCAACTCCTTTTGCGCTTCACCGAACGGCGGAGCGTCGAAACTCGCTCGCCAAAACCTCTCGGCCCGGCTTGTCAAGCAACGCGAACCCGGTTCTCTCAGGCAGCGTGCTATCCCTTCTGTTGTTCCTCTGCCGCCTCGAGTATAGCCTTGGCAATGGCACCATAGGCACCGCAGCGACAAACGTTTCCACTCAACCATTCAGCGATCTGTTCCCGTGTGGGCGAGGGGCTTTCGAGCAGCAGCGCCTTGGCCGTCATGATTTGTCCTGGCGTGCAATAACCACACTGCGCCCCGATATTACGGATGAAGGCTTTCTGGAGCGGATCCAATTGGCCATCTTTAACTAATCCCTCGATGGTGAGTAGGGATTTTGCATGGGCTTCAAAAGCAAGACAGCTACACGAACTCACGGCCCGATTGTCCAGCAACACGGTGCACGCCCCGCACACTTCCGATTCACATGAGCGTTTGGTTCCGGTGAGCCTCAGACGGTTTCGCAAGAATTGCAGCAGCGTCTCCTCCACCGGCACCTCGCCTGCCCAAGATTCGCCGTTGATGGTCAATGACAAGCTGAAAGTGTCTGGTATCTTCATGTCGTCCAATGCCGAAATCGGAAATTTGCCTTTGGGGTCGGAGAATTCTTCGTTCTGCTCATGGTGATATCGAGGCGATCTGTCATCCCATGGCTATTGCTTCCTGCGATGGTTCGCCCAGCGCCTGCTCCAAAGCGTCACCGAGTAATTTGGTGGTCATGTAAAGCTTGTACTCGGCGCTTCCCAACAAGTCATCTACCGGACGCAACAATTCTCTGAAGTAACTCGTTTGTTCCGCGACGATCTTCTCGGCCTCTTTCAGCGTTGCGCCGGTGATTTTGAACTCGATCTCTCGCAGTCGTTGCGCTCTCGGCCCGACACAGCCAACGGCCAGTCTCGATTCCGCGATGGCGCCATCGTCCATTTTCACTGCGACCGCGACGCCGAGCGTCGGACGCTGATATCGATGCAGGCGAAGATAGCTGCTCTTCATCCCATCGGGCAGGGCGGGAATTTGAGCCTCCAGCAAGAGTTCGTCCGGCTCCAACGCCGTCGCGTACATATCCACTAAGAAATCATCCAATGACAGGCGGCGCTCGCCCCTCGGGCTGCCCAACTCAATGGCGGCTTCATGAACCAGCAGCACCGTAGACGGATCGGAATGGGGATCATTAAAGCAGAGATTTCCACCCAGGGTGCCCTGATTTCTCACTCGGATGTTCGCCACCTGCGACTCGGCATAAGCAAACGACGGTGCGTGCGCGTGAACGACCGGACTTCCCTCCAACCTATGGTGGGTCACGCAGGCGCCGATGCGTAAGAATTCTTCATTCCAAGTCAAGCGATGGAGTCGCTCGATCTTTTTGATGTCGATCAATACTTCCGCTGGCACCCATCCGTGGCGCATGAGCAGCAACAGTTCGGCGCCGCCGGCGTAGATTTTTCCCCGTTCATTCAGCTCCCGAAGCGCGCTGCACGCCTCGGCGACGGTCGTCGGTTGCAACAGTTGCAATGATCCGAACATCGGTTGGCTCACGGTTGGATCGACCGGAGGAGCCTCCATTCTGGCTTCATACCTTGCCCATGGCCTGCAGGATTCTTTCCGCAGAAATCGGCAGCGATCTCACCCGCACGCCAAGCGCGTCATAGATCGCGTTTCCAATGGCGGGCGCGACGGTCACAATCGAAGTTTGAGACATGCCTTTGGAACCAAATGGACCCGGGCCGTCTCCCTTCTCCAACATAGAGGAATAAAACGCTGCGGGAATATCTCTCATTACGGGCAGCCGGTACTGAAACGGGTCGCCGTTCTGGAGCTGCCCTTCCCGATAAATCGTCTCTTCAAAGAGCGCGTGGCCGAAACCCATGACGGCGCCGCCGTCCACTTGGGCTTGAGCCGATGGATAATGAAGCGCCTTCCCGGCATCGGCAATAACGGAGTATCGCAATATGCGCAGCTCGCCGGTTTCCGAATTGACCTCCAAATCGATCGCCGCCGCGCTCGGCGCCCAATGATCCATTCCACTAAAAGCCGATTCTCTGTGTGTCGGCCGCACGCTATGATAACCGACGCACTTGATGACTGTATTACCGCCCAGGGCGCCGACCATCTCCGCTATAGAAAAACTGACTTCGGCGCGGCAGAGACGCCCTTGGATGAACTGCCACTCTTCCGGCCTTCCCCCTTTCACTTGAGCAGCCAGAATCAAAAGCTCGCGCTTTAAATTTTCGCAAGCGTTCTGGACCGCCTTCCCCATCTGCATGGTAGTGCGCTGGGCGCTCACTCCGGCAAAGGGCAGATTGACCGCAGTGTCCGGCTGTCGCACGCGAACCCGGCTTTGCGGAACGTCCAGAGTTCGCGCCGCGACAACACTGATGAGATTGTGGGTTCCCTGGCCGATCTCCGGCGCGGCGTGCTGAATCGTCACCTCGCCGCGAGCGTCCATCGTCGCCATTGCATACGCTCTGCCGCCGCCTTGAGAGCCATGCCGCAGGCTGACTGCCATGCCACGGCCCCTCACCCAATGGGAGCCCGCAGCGCTCCTCAAATCGTTGGACTGCACGGCTCTTGAACGTCCGTCCCAGCCAATGCCCGAAATGGCCTGTGCCATGAGGTCGAGATAATCCGTATCCATCACCGGCGTTCCCGTGGCGACGAACTCATCGCGTAGCAAGACATTCTTCTTACGAAAATCGTAGGGATCGAGTCCCATTTGTCGCGCAACGCTGTCGATCGTGCATTCGATTCCCCAAGTGGTTTGCACCTTCCCGGTAGCGCGGGTGTGACCGGCCGGCACCTTGTTGGTATAAAC
>DASQUN010000435.1:0-3263 GCA_035641275.1 Candidatus Udaeobacter sp.
CCCCGACGTCCGCCGTGACCGAATGGGCGTCGTAGGGTTTTGCTGGGGCGGCGGTATGGCATTCGTGACAGCGACACAGATACGCGACCTCCGGGCTGCCGTTGTCTATTACGGCGCGAGTCCAAACCCCTTGGACCTCGTGAAGAATATTCGCGCGCCGATTATGGCTCACTACGGTGAAAAAGACCCAGGTATTAACAAAGGGATTCCGGATACCGAGGCTGCCATGAAGAAATACAACAAGACCTACGACTATAGGATCTATCCAGGCGCACAGCACGCTTTTAACAACGACACCAACCCGGAGCGGTATGATGCCAAGGCCGCAAAGGAAGCATGGGAAAGGACGATGGAGTTCATGAGGAAGAATCTAAAAGCCTGATCTCCCGCCCGCAATGTTGATGGTGCGGGGCAAGCTCTAGTAAAAAGCTTGCCCCGCTTTCCACCGCCAATGAGCTGTTCCATGAGTCGCGAAAGCCACAACTACAACACTCATGAAATTAAAAGACCCAAATTTTCTGCCGCAGTGCTTTTTATTTCACTATTCTGGCTTGATCCCGTGTCGGCCGCGCCCGTTCGGTTGTCCTATTCGATAGTCGGGCCGCCCGTCGCTGCCGTATGGATGACTCAAGAGACCGGTGCCTTTAAGCGATACGGCGTGGATGTGCAGTTGGTTTATATTCCATCGAGCGGCACGAACATCCAAGCGCTCTTGGGCGGCAGCTTGGATGTTGCGATTCCCGGGAGCAGCGGCGTGGTGCTCGCCGCCGCGCGCGGCGCGCCGGTGGTCGCCGTCAGCGCGACCATGAACCGGCCCCCTATGACGCTGTATGCGCAGCCGGATATCACGCGCGCCGACCAACTGAAAGCTCAGGTGCTGGGAATCACCCGCTTCAATTCTTCTTCGCATACCGTGACCACCCTGATCCTGCGCAAATTGGGTTTGGACCAAGCAGTCACCCTGCGCCCTTTGGGCGGCAACCCGGAGGTGCAGGCTGCTTTCGATCAAAAACAAATCGCCGGCATGGTAACCAGCGTTAGGCCGAGGAGCCCGGCAAACGGATTGCTCAACGCAGCGGATCTGGAAATACCGTTCGCCATGAACGTTATAGCGGCCACCCAGGAATTTGTGCAAAAAAATCCCCAGACATTGGAGCGGCTGCTTAGAGCCTATATCGAAGGCGTCGCCGCGATGAACCGCGACCGCGAAACCGCGCTAAAGGTCTTGGCCAAATATCTTAAACGGAACGATCCCGGTTTTTTGGATGAAATGTACAAGATCGCCGTGCAGTACACGGATCGGATTCCGAAAGTCGACCCGCGTACGGTAGCCACCGTGCTCGAGTTCGAGCCGGTCAAAGGCGTCGATGCCGAAACACTCGCCCCGAAGGTGATTGACAATCGCCTGATCGAAAAGCTTGTCAGAGAAGGCTTTATCGAGAAGGCCTTCGGCAAGACAGGCCGATGAACGTTTGGCGACGAGCAGGCGCGCTGTTCAATTCCCACCAAGCTCACCGTTGACGAGCTCATCCTGAGCCAGATAGATAGAGAGCAAACAATCGGTGCCAAACTGTATCGCCAAGAGGCAGAATGACTTCGATATTTCTAGCTAAAACCCGATGGCTCATGATTGGAGTGATCGTACCGTGTCTTTTTATTTTTCCGTTTTTGCTACGCTTCGCTGATCCCGCTCACGGTCAGGAGCTGAAAAAAGTCAAAATTGGCTATCCCGCCTTCAGTCTCACGTTTCTTACCTTCTTCGTCGCTAAAGACGCGGCCATTTATAAAAAACACGGGCTGGACGTCGATCTGGTCCAGCTTGCGGGCGCCGTTCAAACCTCCGCCCTCGTCGCCGGCGAGATCGATTATCTCACCGGAATTACCAGCCCTTTGGTAGCAGCGGCTCGCGGCTTGCCATTCAAAGGCATCATGATCACCCACGATCGGCCGCTGTTTTGGCTCATTGGAAGTCCGGACATTCATCGAATAGACGATCTCGCCGGCAAGAGTATCGCCGTTGATCGGTTGGCGACTTTGCAAGACATCGTGGCGCGCGACCTGGTGAAAAGAAAAGGCGGGAATCCGGAAAAAATGACGTTCATTCAGACGGGCTCGGTATCCAACAGCGTTCAATCTCTCACCCAAGGCTCTGTTGCCGCCGCACTGCTGTCGTTGCCTCACAACGTCGTGATGACGCAGAAAGGTTATCGCGAGCTTGCTTCCGCCACTGAGTTCAATATGCGCGCCCCTTCCGGCGGCATGGCGACCCGCGAAGCCAAACTGAAACAGGAGCCCGCGCAGGTAAAAGCTATGTTGCGCGCCATATTGGAAGCTATGGCCTTCAACCGCAGAGAAAAGTCCTGGATGGTCAACTACGTCCAGACGAAGTGGAAACTCACTCCACAAGCCGCCGAAGAGGCTTACCGATTGTGGCTGCAGGGTCTGACGGCGGACGGGAAAGTCCCCGTTAAAGATCTCCAAGAAATGTATGACACGGCATATGCGACCCAGCTGATACCGACTCCGGTGCCGGCTGCAAAAGTGATGGATTATAGTCTGGTCGATGAAGTCGTGCGAGAGCGACGATAAGGAGTGTTCCATGGCTGCTCAGGAAGAGACATTAACGTGCGGCCTTCATCTGCCGGCGCCGAGCGTGCAGCACCGGTTCGGTGTAGCCGTTTTCCGCCGTGCGTCCTTTGAATACTAGATCCAGGGCCGCCTGAAACGAGATGCTCTTTTCGAAATGGGGCGCCATGTTGCGATAGTTGGGATCGCCCTTGTTTTGCCGGTCAACGATTTCCGCCATGCGTTCGAAGGTCTTCCTCACCTGCTCCTCGGTGACGATACCGTGATGTAACCAGTTAGCGATGTGCTGACTCGAAATCCGCAGCGTTGCACGATCTTCCATTAGGGCGACGTTGTTGATGTTCGGCACTTTGGAGCAACCGACTCCTTGGTCGACCCAACGGACGACGTAACCTAGAATGCCTTGCGCGTTGTTGTCCAACTCCCGCTGAATCTCTTCCGGCCTGAGTTCACGGTCCAATAATGGCGGAGTCAGGATGTGATCCAGGCTTGCGCGTTCCCTTTTGGCCAATTCCGACTGCTGCCTCGCGACATTGACATAGTGATAGTGGATAGCGTGCAGCGTAGCGGCGGTGGGCGACGGCACCCAAGCCGTATTCGCGCCCGCCTGCGGATGGGCGATCTTGGTCCTCACCATCTCGCGCATCTCATCCGGCATGGTCCACATCCCCTTGCCG
>DASQUN010000436.1:0-9182 GCA_035641275.1 Candidatus Udaeobacter sp.
CCTCTGGGAATCATTGCGGATATTCTTCTCTATTACGATTTTCGCATCCGCAAGGAGGGCTTTGACCTGGAAATGCTCAGTCGCGCGTTTGAGCTTCCGCCGCAAAGCACGGAAGCCCAGCCGATGCCGGATTTCTGATCATCTTGATGTCTGCTGCTGCTGTTAGTCACTTAAACCAAATTCCACCTCCGGATACGATCCGCAATGTAACGAGGGAAGTTCTGAGTCGCCCCGATTTCAGCGGGCCTTCTTCCTGGGAACAAATCGTTATCACTCTGCTGAAAGCCCTGGCAGAATGGCTCGACGGCCTCGCTTCTTGGTCAATCGAGCATCCCTACCTGGCGCGTACACTAGCCGCGGTCTTGGTTTTAGCCGCGGTCGGGTGCCTGGCCCATCTGCTTTATCTGACGTTGGGCGATCGGCTGATGTTCGGACCAAGTAAGGACGCCGACCCCACGCGCCGCCCACGATGGGAAATCTTGCAAGGGACGGCGAAAACTTGGCGCGAAGCGTTGGAGGTTGCGCGCCGGATGATCAACGAAGGCGACGGTCGACGCGCCGTCTGGATCGCTCATCGGGCTCTGTTGGGTTTATTGGACGAACAGGGAGCGATTCGCTTTGACGGGTGGAAAACCAACTCCCATTACCTTCGTGAATGTGCGCGCAACCATCCGTGGTATTCCACGTTCGCCGAGTTGACGGAAATGTACGAACAATCGATCTACGGCCATCGGACAGCGCTACTGTCGTCAGTCGAGTCTCTGGTTGTTCGCGTGGACCAGTTTTGCAAGGAGCATGCAGCATGAGGGCGCAAACGCGGAATTGGCTTACCGCCACATTCGTTGTCGGTTTTTTGGTTCTCCTGGCGACGATTTTGGGGTCTCTTGCCGGCCAGCGAAGCGCCGACCCATTTTTGCGTCGTCCGTCCACTTTTTTTACCGACCCAAGCGGCGCCCGTGCGCTGCTGTTGGTCATGAATCAACTGTTACCGTCGGCAGAACAGTGGCGGCGCCCGCTCAACCTGCTGGAGTCCCCCACCGATCAGACTGCGCCCAGCACGTTGGTTGTGGCGGGTCCCGGAAGACCGATCACGCAGACTGAAGCGGAACATCTCGACAGGTGGTTGGCCGAGGGTGGACAACTGATTCTGGCAACGGACAACGGCTGGCCGGTAAAGCATGGTATGCCCTCCGCCGACGAGGAAGGGCTTGAGGAATCTTCCAGCGACATGCCAGAAAGCGATCCCGCAGATGCGCAAGAGACAACGCGCGGTGAAACCTTCCTATCCAGGCACGCGCCGGGAATTCGCTGGTCAAAGCCGGAGGAGATTCACAACCAGCGAATCACCGGCGCTTCGCTTCCGAACGGAGAACTGAATGTGCAATGGCGACGGAAATTCTCCGCGCCCGCTGACGCCAAAGTCATTGCCAGCGCCGGCGCGGCGGTGCTGGCAGTCGAGATTCCTGTGGGGCAAGGTCGCATTGTGGCACTAGCCGATTCGACGATTGTGAGCAATCGCGCGCTTCGCGAGTCGGATAATGCGGTTTGGTTGGTCACGCTGGCCGGTGGATGGGGCAATGGGAAGGCCCTCGTCGATGAATATCACCACGGGTTTGGCCAACAGCGAAGCACTGCCGCGTTGACTTGGGCCTTTCTTAAAACGCCCTGGGGTTGGTGCGTTTTGCAAGTCGCTGCGGCGGGGCTGCTCTACGTGTTTGGCTATCTCCGGAGGTTCGGGCGCGTCTCTGAGCCGCTGCTACCCGGACGTTCTAGCCCGCTGGAGTTGGTCGAGGCTCGTGCCGGAGTTTTTCAAACGGCCGGCGCACGGGGTTTGGCCGCGGAACTGATCGTGCAGAATGTCAGTCAGGATTTGGCGAAGGCTCATGGTAAACCGGTGGATGTTTCAGAGCTGAGTCACGAGTTGGAAGTCATGGACAAATCCGATAGTTCGGCTAAGCGGCTGGTCTCCCTTCGCGCTTTATCCGGTAAAGCCGCACGGGGCGAGAAACTGACGGACCAAGAGTTTGTCGATCTGGGCCGCGTTGCCGGACAGATTGTTCAAGGACGCATGCCATGAATCACAGTCTCTCCGCAGAGGCGTTGAGTCTCGGACGCCGAGTTCAAGCCGAGTTGGAGCGGGTGATCCAAGGCCAGTCGACTGCGGTTCAAAGTCTTCTCGTCGCGTTGACGGCGGGCGGGCACGTATTGCTTGAGGGCGTTCCGGGCGTCGCCAAGACGTTATTAGCTCGAAGCCTGGCGGCTTCTTTGCGCTGCAGCTTCTCGCGGATTCAATTCACGCCGGACTTGATGCCCTCGGATGTCACGGGGGTCAACGTCTTTGAGTCTGTCACGGGCGAGTTCCGCTTTCGTCCGGGTCCGTTGTTCGCCGATATCGTGCTGGCCGACGAAATCAACCGCGCGCCGGCCAAGACTCAGTCTGCGCTTTTGGAAGCCATGCAGGAATACCAGGTAAGCATCGACGGACAAACGCGCGAGCTGCCTCCCTGCTTTACGGTAGTGGCGACGCAAAATCCGATCGAGTATGAAGGCACCTATCCGTTGCCGGAAGCCCAGCTTGATCGATTCCTAATGAAGGTAACGATCGACTATCCGGGCGAGAACGAGGAAAGAGCCATGCTCAGGATGACGCAAGCACTGGGGGAAAAGGCGTTGAAGCCGTTCAGCGTCATCGAGCCCGTCGCCGGCCCGGAACAGATTGCCCAGTTAAGAAAGCAGGTGCATGCCGTTCAAGTGGACGAGTCGGTTCTGGATTACGGGCTGAGACTCATCCGCCAATCGCGATCGTTCGCTAGTCTCACTCTCGGCGGCAGCCCCCGTGCGGCTATCATGCTTTTGCAGGCTGCCAAGGCGCTCGCTGTTCTGCGCGGCAAGGACTACGTCACCCCCGACGAAGTTCAGGTCATGGCGTTGCCTGTCCTGCGCCACCGCATCCGATTGACTCCCGAGGCGGAGATCGAAGGCCTGACGCCCGATGCCTGCATCCAGTCGCTACTCGCCCAAGTGGAAATTCCTCGTTAGATCAGGAGGAAATTATTTCACTACTCCCCACGCTTCGCTTGATTTGGCTGCTCGTCGCCGGAGCCTTTCTCTGGCTTTTGGCGATGCTGATACCGGTGGGTTGGCTGGCGGGCGTGCTTTACCTGTTGGTGTTAGCGGCCTTATGTTGGTGGGATGTTCAAACCAGTCCCCGTTCCTCTAATCTCACTGCACGGCGCGAGTTGCCGCCGCGATTCTCCTTGGACGCGGAACATTCGATTACCCTGGTTATCAAAAATCATGCGGCTCAGGCCGTGCAGATTCAGGTGCGCGATGAATTGCCGAATGTTTTGCAGCTGCTCACGGAAGACATCGGCGGCAAGGTACCGGCAAACGGGGAAGCTCACTTGGTTTATTTCGTTCGAGCCGTGAGACGCGGCGCCTACCCTTTCGGCAATGTTGTCTTGAGGATACGCCGCGGATTGGGCTTGATTCAAAAACAGATCTTTCTATCGGTTCCCGATACGGCAAAGATTTATCCGAACTTTCACGGGCTCGGAGAATATCAGCTTCTCGCGAAAATCGATCGGCGCGATGAAGTGGTAAGAAAGCCGCGGAAGCTAAAGGCTCCCGGCACCGACTTTGAAAATCTGCGGCCTTACATTCCAGGCGAAGATCTGAGAAACGTGGACTGGAAAGCCACGGCGCGGCGCGGTTCGCTTATCAGCCGGAACAAGCAGGTCGAAAAAGGCCAGCAGCTCGCGGTGCTACTGGACGCTGGACGTCTGATGGCCGAGTCGATAGGCAACTATTCGAAATTGGAGCACGCCTTGAAGGCCACCATCATGCTGAGCTTTGTCGCTCAAAAGCGCGGCGATGCGCTAGCCGTAGCTTGTTTCTCAAACAAGATCGAGTCTTTTTTACCGATGGTGCGCGGGCCCTCGCTCGTGCCGCGCGTTCTCGAATCCGTGTATGCGGTCCAAGTGCGGCCCGTCGAATCCGACTATTGGCAAGTGATCGCCGAGGCGATGTCGATGCTTCGGCGTCGCAGCCTGGTGATCTTGTTGACTGACGTGCTCGATGCTGCCGCGAGCGCCGGATTGATCAATAATTTGACCCGGGCTACGGAAAGGCACCTCGTCCTTTGCGTGGTGCTGTCGAACCCCAAGGTTCGCAACCTCGCGCAAGTCATCCCGAAGACGGTAGCAGAGACCTATCAAAAAGCCGCCGCCGCCGATCTGCTAAGACGCCGTAGGCTCGCTCTCGAGCACATGCGCGCCCGGGGAATTTTGGTTCTCGAAAGCGATCCAGAGCATTTGAATATTCACCTGGTGCAACGGTACCTTGAGATCAGGCAAGCGGACCTCCAATAATGGACGAGACAGTTTCCATCTCCACTCCCGACCACGTGAGCCTCGACTTCGAACTTGCGGGTCCGGGGTCACGGTTCAGCGCCTATCTCATCGATACACTTCTTATATTCGCGATGATTGTCATCGTCGTGATCGGCATCTTTTTGAGCGGTATGGCCGGGCTGAGGGTAATGGCGAGCGTGTTAAAGGGCGGCGGGGATTGGCTGGCGTCTTCCAATCTGGCTCTACTCATTCTGTTCGTTTTTCTGATTTATTGGGGCTACTACGTTCTCTTCGAAGGTCTGAAACGCGGCTCCACACCGGGCAAAAAAAGGCTGGGAATCCGTGTCATACGCCAGGATGGCTTGCCGATCGGTTTCCGCGAGGCCGCTTTGAGAAACCTGGTCCGTGCGGCCGATATGCTACCGCCACCGTGTTACATATTAGGCGGACTGGTTATGTATCTCGACCCACACGGACGTCGCCTCGGCGATATGGTGGCCGGTACCCTTGTCGTCGTTGAGAAATTCGCACCGGCTTCAGATGGTGCCGCGGGAGCTGCCTGGGCGGTCCGCGTGGAACAGGGGAGTTCGCGGCAGGCCGTGACTCTGCCGCGCGGAACTATTTCGACCCATCAGATCGCCTTGATTGAGCAGTTCATCGCGCGCCGCCGCAGCTTACCCAAAGAGCGCCGCGAGCTATTGGTATGGCAGATCGCCGAACCCCTTTTGCCTTTACTCGGTGAAGACCGAGAGTCCGTGGCCCGTAGCCCGGAGCGCGCGAGCTATTGCGAGCGTCTCCTGCTGAAAATTTTAGAAATGGCCCAAACCAAGCGTCCGGGGCGAAATTCAAACTCCAAAACAGCGGCGCAACCATCGCTGTTTTGAGCGTCATGAGGCTCATGCAGACCGCCGAAGATAAACACAATCAGTGGAGCCGGTTCGCCGATCGGGTCCAAAGTTTGTTAAGCCGAGGACCCAAGTCGCTGCGTCAACTGTCCAGCGCTGAACTCAGCAGCCTGATCGACGACTATCAAACTGTGGCCGCCGACCTCGCGCGGGCGCGCTCGTTAGGCGCTTCCCGATCAACTGTGGATCAGCTCAATCGCGCCGCGGTAGCCGGACACAACCTTCTCTACGGCCAGATTCGCCGGTCTTCGGAAGCTATGGCTGCCGATTGTTTGGTTAGCTTCGCCCGCACTGTTCGTAGGCACGCGTGGGCCGTCGCGTTATCCGCGATAATGTTTTTCGGTCCTGCCTTGGCAAGCTATCTGGCGGTACAGCTTCATCCGTCGTTGGGCTACGATCTACTCTCGGAGGCCTTTCTCGATTTTGATCCGGCTAATGAGGAGAACCTCCACCATATACCCAGTCTCGCTCGTCCGGTGGTCTCGTCACTGATTATTACGAATAACATCCAGGTCACATTGCTGGCGTTTGGCTTCGGATTAACCGCGGGCATCGGCACCACCCTCCTGCTCATCTTTAATGGGGTCCATCTCGGTTCCGTAGCGGGATGGATGACGCTGCAAGGGAAACAAAAGGCACTGTGGGGCTGGATCATGCCGCATGGCGCCACCGAATTGCTCGCCATCTGTCTCGCCGGCGCTGCGGGTTACCTGCTCGCGGCCGCCATTGTCGCGCCGGGCCAGCTCCGGCGCAGCACGGCTCTGAAAACCGTCGGGGGCGACGCGCTGGTGATCGAGATCGGTTGCATGGTCATGCTCGTTTTTGCCGGTCTCATCGAAGGATTTCTCTCCCCCAGCCGTATCGATTATTCAACGCGCCTTGGCGTGCTCGGTGTTAGTCTCTTGGTCTGGGCCGCTTACTTTTTCGGAGCCGGGCGTGAGAGGCAAAAATCCGCTCCGCTGAATGAACAGGCGGCGCCGCAGCGACTAACCGGCCCGCCTTGAGTCGTTTCGTTTCAGAAAAAACTCGAAATCCGAAATTCGAACAAATCCAAATGATCAAAAATCTCAAAATTCCAAACGAGCTCGTTTTGGTTTCGGATTTGAGTGTTTCGGTTTGTTTCGGATTTCGAGCTTCGAATTTCGGATTTTGAGTCGACAGTCATGTCAGATATCCGACTTCCTTGTAGGCTCGCGCGGCGCCGGAATGAAGCGGCACGCCGCCGAATTCAAAAGCTCCGGCGCCTTTAGTTCTAAGGGGCTCAAAGAGATCTTCTATTCCTTTGAAGAGCGGGTTCATCTGCGGCAGCTTGTCCAGATTACCGGCAATCGCCGCGGCCATGTCGTGAACGGTTGATTCCGGAATCCTCTCATGGGTGACGAGCACGTTCACGACTGCGAGTTGCGCGATGTTCTCGAGCACGCCACGAAACACTCCCTTTTCCATCGTGATCCGCCGGTAGAATGGGATGTCGGCAAGGATCTTCTCCAGCTGTCCCGGCGCATAAGGGACGACGCGAACGTCGGTGCGCTGGCTGAGATCCGTCATGACCCGATTGGGTATAGGCGGTTGGAACTGCGCGTCAATCTCGCCGGCAACTAAAGCGTCTGCGCCTTCGGCAAAGCCCAGGTGCATCGGTGTAAAGCTGTCGAATGAAAGCCCCAAAACCCTGAAGATCGCCTGAACATGTTGTTCCATGCCGCTCCCTTTGGTGCCGATGGCGATACGTTTGCCTTTAAAGTCGGAGATGGTCTGGATGGGGGACTTTGCCAGCTTCACGAAGAACATTGGGCCCGCGTTGGCCGGCGCGACCATGCGCAGTTCGATTTTGCGTGCAAACGGCGGCGTCGCATTTTTCGCCCTGCCGATCCAGTTCGAAGCCATAAAGCCAAATTCGAGATCTCCTCGATCCAGCTGTTCCGCATTGTGAATGCTTGCGTCCGTCGTTTTCACCACACACCTATCGTCGCCAGCCCGTCCGCGATTAAAGAGGTCGGCAAATACCAACCCTTGCGTGTAAAACGTGCCGCCATATTCGGATGTTCCCATTCTCACCGACATTGGTTTTCCTCCGTATAGATTATTGGCACTCGTCCCAACAAAGAGAGCGCCACCAATCAATAGGAAATACGCGCATTCCCGTGGTGGCCACTTGACGCGTCAATAGCCTCGTACTAGCTTCAGCACTGACGATCGCATGAGATTGAGGACATGTCCAATCATGCTGAGCAATTCGCTACTTTCGCATGCACCGGTCTTGAACGGAGACGACTTTGCCGAAAGGAGCCTCCATGGCGATTATTGATTTAGACTCCCACCTTCGCGACGGCTGGTTGTTGGACGAGATCTATCAACTCCCCGAGCCTTTCGCGCCGTACACGCCCAAGCGCATCGGCGATGGCAAATACTTCTACTCGAAATTCGAGCATGTTCTGTCACCGATGGAAGACCCGGTGGCCAACGCCAACTTCAAAAAACCGATCACCCATCAGGTTTTCTATAATCCCGAGGCGAACCGGCGGGGCAACGAAGTCATGCGCTGGCAGCGAGGCGGCTACGACATGGAGTACCGCATGAAAGACAACGCCCGCGAAGGCGTCGACTTGCAGTTGATTTTTCCGACGCAGATTGAAATAGCGTCACAAAATCCGGGTGCGCTCGGCGCGGCGGTTAGCCGCTGCTACAACGACTGGGCACATAAACTGGTGGCCGGCTATCGCGACAAACTCTTCCCGGTAGCGATGATGCCCGCCGGCTGCCCGGAGGAAATGCCCAACGAACTTAGACGTTGCGTCAAGGAGCTAGGATGCAAGGCCGCGCACTTGGTCAGTTACACCAAAGACAAACAAATGGACGATCCAGCCTTCTTTCCCTTGTACGAAGCCGCGCAGGAACTCGACATCCCGCTCTTCTGCCACCCGAGCACCTTGGGCGATGTCGGCACGTTGATCAACCGTCAAACTCACTTTTTCCCCATGCATATTCTCGGCCGGCCACTCAACTGCGTGGCACCGCTCGTCGCCATGGTGCTCGGCGGCGTCTTCGAAAAGTTTCCTCGTCTCAAAGTAGCGTTCTTCGAGGTCACAGCGGAGTTCCTGGTATACTGGATGCATCGCATGGATGACGATTATGAAGTAATCAAGGACCACGGTATGTGCCCGCAGTTGAACATGCTTCCGTCCGAATACGTGAAACGGAACTGTTACATCAGTTGCGAAGCGGATGAGAAGTGGCTGCCCTTGGCGCTCGCGGAAGTCGGCGAGACTCATGTCGTCATGGCGACGGACTATCCTCATTTCGATTCGACTTTCCCGAATACGGTGAAAGGCATTCTTGAGCGTCCCGATATCTCCAAGCGGCAAAAGCAGCTGATCCTGGAAGAGAACGCGCTGGAACTGATCCACGTCTAACGGCAACGGCTCTTACTATGTCCTGTCTCAGAACTTCGTTGAAGAAATCTCCGCGGGTCGTTCCTGATTTTACCCCCTTTGGCAAAGGGGGTAAGGGAGATTCGGCGCCACCAGCACAACAAATCCCCCTAAATCCCCCTTTTCCAAGGGGGACTTCACCGGCTGGTTGCTGCGAAAGTTTTTAAACGAACTTTGGAGACACGAACAAAGCGCAAGGGAGTGTATGTCATGTTGAGGTCCCGAGGGTTGTTCATTCTGGCTGGTGTCCTCGCCGCCTCGCCCGCGATCGGCCAAGAAGCGCAGCTCATCGAGCAGGCAAAGAGAGAAGGCGCCAAGGTGGTCGCCTACGGCTCTTTAGAATCCAACACGGTTGAGCCGATCATAGAGGTCTTTCAGAAAAAGACAGGTATCACCGTCGAATATTGGCGCGCCTCGGCGACGAAGGTCATGGATCGGGCACTCGGTGAAATGCGCGCCGGCAAACCGCTTTTCGACGTCATGGTTAACAACAGCGG